>NZ_JBJLRD010000006.1:0-124515 GCF_050871305.1 Kineococcus gypseus
CCGCCCCCCCCCCCCCCCCCCCCCCCCCCCCCCCCCCCCCCCCCCCCCCCCCCCCCCCCCCCCCCCCCCCCCCCCCCCCCCCCCCCCCCCCCCCCCCGGCCGGTGGCGCCGGTGGGTGGGAACGCTCTCAGGGCTGGCTAAGCTTCGCCTCCCGAAGGAGGTCACCCGAGTGGAGAAGCCGCCCGTGCCCGACGCGCCCGGTCCCGCCCAGCGGGCCGGCGCGCAGAGCGGTGCGCCCGCGGCGCCCCTGAGCGTGGCCGCGGTGGACGACCACCCGGCCCTGCTGACCGGGCTGCGCGTGGAGCTGGCCGGGCACGGCGTGCGGCTGACGGCGACGGCCCCGACGGTGCCCGGGCTGCTGCGCGAGCTGGCCGGCGCACCGTCGCCGGAGGTGGTCCTGCTGGACCTGCGCCTGGGCGACGGCTCGCGCCCGGCGGGCAACGTCGGCGCCCTGCTCGGCGCGGGCACCCGCGTGCTCGTCTACACCGAGGGCCGCCAGCACGCCGAGGCCTCCGAGGCCCTGCACGCCGGCGCCCAGGGCGTGCTGCTGAAGGACCGGCCCGTGGCGGTGCTCGCCGAGGCCCTGCGCGCGGTCGCCGACGGCGAGACGCTGCCCTCGGCGGAGACGGCCGCCGCCCTGCAGGTCGACGCCGACCTCGCCGGGCACCTGTCACCGCAGGAGCGGCGCGTGCTGGAGCTGTACGCCGGCGGGATGCCGGCGCGCTCGGTGGCGCTGCGCCTGGGCGTGACGCTGGAGACCGCCAAGAGCTACCTCAAGCGCATCCGCGCGAAGTACGCCGCGCTGGACCGGCCCGCGTACACGCGCATGGAGCTGTACCGGCGGGCGGTGGAGGACGGGGTGCTCAGCCCGCTGGGCGGCCCGCAGGCCGCTGCGCCCGGCCCCCCCGCGGCGGACGGTCCCGCGCCGGGCGACCCGGCCGCCGAGCGGTGACCGCGCGGGGCGCCGACCGCCTGGTGGCCCTGGTGCTGGCGCTGACGGTGCTGTCGCTGGTGCCCAGCGTGCTCTCCGCCCTGGCCGCCGGCGGCGACGGCGCCCCGGCGCCCTGGACGGGCGCGGTCCTGGCCACCTACGCGGCGCTGCTGGTGCTGCTGCTCTCGCAGGTCGCGCACGGCCGCCCGCGCCCGTGGCTGCCGTGGGCGCTCGTGGCCGCCGGCGACCTCGCGCTGCTGACGTGGGTGCTCGTGCAGTCCGGACGGCTCGCGCAGGCGCCGTGGGTGCTGGCGCTCTCGCCGCTGACCGTGGGCGCCGGGGCGGTGGCGGCCGGGCTGCGCGCGGCGATGGTGCTGGGCCTGGTGCACGTGGGGCTGCGCGCGCTCGTGCAGGCCGACGGGGCGTGGGCGGTGCCGCCGTCGGCGTTCGTGCTGGACGCGCTGCTGGTGCTCGTGGTGGTGCCCGTGTGCTGGGTGGCGGTGGCGGCGGTGCGCTCCTCCGGCGCGAGCGTGGAGCGGGCCCGCCGCCGCGCCGAGCAGGAGGCGGTGCGCGAGTCCGCGGCGGGCGCGGCGGAGCTGGAGAACGCGCGCTGGGACGCCATCGTGCACGACGACGTGCTGGCGGCGCTGTCGACGACCGCGCAGGCGCAGGACGCCGCGAGCCGCGCCGAGGCGCGCCGCGCGGCGCGCACGGCGCTGGTGCGGGTGGAGGGCGAGCGCCCACGGGCGGCGCTGCCCGCCGAGCGGGTCTGGGCCTCGCTGGTGCGCGAGGTGCGCCGGCTGCACCCGGGGGCGGCGCTGGCCGGACCGCGCGGGGCGCACGGCGCCGCGCTGGACCCCGACGCCGCCGAGGCGCTGCTGTCGGCGACGGCGGAGCTGGTGCGCAACGCGGTGCGCCACGGCGCCGCGCCCGGCGACCCGCCGCCGCCGGTGCGGGTGCGCGGCTGGCTGACGGGGGTGCCCGGGGCGAGCGGCGCGACCGTCGCGTCCGGCGGCTCGGCCGGGGCCGGCGGTGGCGCGCGGCTGCTGGTGGAGGTGCGCGACGGCGGGGTCGGCTTCGTCGCGCACGCCCCGGGCACCTGGCGGCTGGGGCTGGCGGTCTCGGTGCGCGCGCGGGTGCGGGCCGTGGGCGGCGAGGCGCACGTGCGCTCCTGGCCCGGCACCGGCACGTGCGCGCTGCTGTCGGTGCCGCTGCTCGGCGAGCCCGAGCCCACCGGGCCCACCGGGCCCGCCGGCTCCGCGATCGCGCCCACCGGCTCCGCGCCCGCTGCCGCGACCGCGCCGGGCTCCGCGCCCGAGCCCGCCGGGCGGGGGGCGGCCGGGCGGTGAGCGACCTGCAGCGCGCCTGCGCGACCGGCGCGGCGCTGTGGCTGCTCTCGCACGCGCTGCTGCCGGCGGTGCTGGGACGCGGGCAGGGCCGCGCCCCGGTGCTCGCGGCGCTGGCGCTGGTGGCGGTCCTGGTGGCGTCCGCGCTGGTGCTGCGCCCGCTGCGCGGCGGCCCCACGGCCCTGCGGGCCCCGGCGGCGTGGGCGGCGGCGGCCGTGGTGCCCCTCTCGGGTCTGGCGATCATGCCGTTCCTGCCGGTGGAGGCCTGGCGCACGTACGCGAACTGGTGGCCCGGAGGCACGCAGGTGCTCGTGGCCGCGCTGGTGGTGCGCCGGCGCCGCGGCCCCGCGCTGGCCGCGGAGCTGGCCTCGGCCGCGCTCGTCACCGCCGTCGTGCTGCGCGCCGGCGCGAGCGACCCGTGGGTGCGCATCGCGGCGCTGAACCAGCCGGCGCTGCTGTGGTTCAGCGCCTCGGTGGGGGTGCGGGTGCTGCTGGACCGCACCGCGCGGGAGGTGCAGCGCTACGAGGCGCAGGCGGCGCGCGCGGCCGCGGCCACCGCCGCCACCGCCGCGCGCGCCGACAGCGCCCGCCAGCGCCGCGCCGACCTCGACGAGGGGGCGCTGCCGCTGCTGCGGAAGGTCGCCGTCGCCGGCGCGCACGACGAGGCGGGCTGGGCGCAGCTGCCGCGCGCCGCGGTCGGGGTGGAGCGCCGGCTGCGCGACGACCTGCGCGCCCGGGCGCTGCTGGACGAGGAGGTGCGCGCCCGGCTGCGCGCGGCCCGCGCGCGCGGGTGCACCGTGGACGTCGTGGACGACCGCGCGGCGCGCGGGGGGGACGAGCGGTTCCTGGCCGGGGTGCGCCGGGTGCTGGCGGCGGTGCTGCCGCTGTGCGCCGACGGCACCGCCACGCTGCGGCTGCCGCCGCACGGGCGGGTGGCGACGCTGGCGGTCGAGGCGAGCCCGGCCACCACCGCGGCCGTGGCGTGGGCGCTGGGCGCGCGCCTGCCCGCGCAGCTGGCGGTCGACGTGGACGTCGACGAGGTGGGCGGCTCGCTGTGGGCGGAGCTGCGCCCGCACCCGTGAGGGGCGCGCCGTTCGGCGCGAAGCCGCCCGCGGTGCGGGGGCGCGCTGCTACGTTCGCCTCGACTCGCTGAACCGCTCGGGGGATCGGTGCGAGGTTCCTCGACGGCACCGGCACGCCTCGACGCACCGCGCGCGCCCCCGCGAGATGTCCGGAGGTGGGCGCGTGGGCGTCTTCCGCACGATCGTGTTCCCCGCGCTGCGGCTGGTGGTCTGGGCCGCCATCGCGGTGGCGCTGCTGTGGCTGGCCTTCGGGCGCGCGGCGGGGGTGCGGGAGGGAGCCGCGGCCAGCCCCTCGGCGGTGCTGGAGCCGGCGAGCGCACCGGTGGTGCGCGGCGACGTGGTCAACACCGTCTCGCTGACCGGCACGGTCGGCGCCGACCCCTCGAGCACGGTGAAGTCCACCGCGGCCGGCGAGGTCGGGCGGCTGCGCGCCGAGGTCGGCGACGCGGTGGAGGAGGGCACCCCGCTGTTCACCGTGCTGGTGCCCGTGGAGGAGCAGGCCGCCGCGCCGGCGCCCGCCGCGGACCCCTCGGCACCCGCCGCCCCCGCCGTCCCCACCGCCCCCCGCACGCGCACCGTGACCGTGACCGTGACCGCCACCGGGCCGGGCACCCTGACGGCCCTGGACGTGCTGCCGCAGCAGGAGGTCACCGTCGGGCAGGCAGTGGCCACCGTCTCCCCCGGCACCCTGAGCGTCTCGGCGCCCCTGACGCAGGAGCAGCAGTTCCGCCTGCTGGCCCCGCCGACCACCGCGCAGGTCACCGTGCCCGGCGGGCCCGGCACCTTCGAGTGCACGGACCTGCGCACCGGCACCCCCGAGGCGAGCGCCCCGGCCGCCCCGCAGCCGGCCGACCCCTACGCCGGCGGCTACGTCGACCCCTACGCCGACCCCGCCCAGGCCGCCACCGGGGCCACCGTCTCGTGCCGGGTGCCCGACGACGTGCTGGTCTTCCCGGGCCTGTCGGCCACCGTCGACGTCACCGCGGGCACGGCCACCGGCGTGCTCACGGTGCCCGTCACCGCCGTGCGCGGGCGCGTGGACGACGGCACCGTCTGGGTCGTCGACGGCACCGGCGCGCAGGTGGAGACACCGGTGACCCTCGGGCTGACCGACGGCACCGTCGTGGAGGTCACCGGCGGCCTGACCGAGGGCGCGCAGGTCCTGCAGTTCGCCCCCGGCAGCGACCAGGTCACCGACCCGTTCGCGGCGCCGGGCACGGGGTTCTGAGGTGACCGCCGCGCTGTCGCTGCGGCAGGTCAGCCGCTCGGTGCCGCTCCCGGACGGCACCACCCTGCGCATCCTCACCGGCGTGGACCTGGAGGTGGCCGCCGGCGAGCACGTCGCCGTCGTGGGGCGCTCGGGGTCGGGCAAGTCGACGCTGCTGAACATCGTGGGCCTGCTCGACGCGCCCACCAGCGGCGAGTACCTGCTCGACGGGCGCCCCGTGGCCGGGATGTCCGCTCGGCGCACCGCGCGCCTGCGCGGGGAGACCTTCGGGTTCGTCTTCCAGCAGTTCAACCTGCTGCCCGGGCGCACCGCCACCGAGAACGTCGCCTCCCCCCTGCTCTACGGCTCCGGGCGCGAGTTCCTCACCCGCAAGCGCCTCGCCCGGGAGATGCTCGAGCGCGTCGGGCTGGGCGGGCGGCTGGACACGATGCCGGAGAAGCTCTCCGGCGGCGAGCAGCAGCGCGTGGCGCTGGCGCGCAGCCTCGTGCGCCGCCCCCGGGTGCTGCTGGCCGACGAGCCCACCGGCGCGCTCGACGTGGACACCGGCTCGGCCGTCATGGACGTGCTCGAGGAGCTGGTGCGCCGCGAGGGCACCACCCTGGTCACCATCACCCACGACCTGTCCGTGGCCGCCCGCGCCGACCGGCGCTTCCGCCTCGACCACGGCGTCCTCAGCGAGATTACCGGCGACGCCGTCGCCGCGGCCACCGCGCACCGGGGGACGCTGTGAGGGGCGCGGCGGGGCGGTGGCTGCTCGGGCCGGTCGCCGCGGTCACCGAGGCGTGGTCCGAGGT
Organism: Kineococcus gypseus; assembly: GCF_050871305.1. Lineage (NCBI taxonomy): Bacteria > Bacillati > Actinomycetota > Actinomycetes > Kineosporiales > Kineosporiaceae > Kineococcus > Kineococcus gypseus. The sequence continues at coordinate 5,382 of NZ_JBJLRD010000006.1, forward strand.
GCGCGTGCACCGCACCCGCGTGGTGCTCTCGCTCGTCGGCGTCTTCCTGGCCGTCTTCGCGATGACGAGCATCACCGCGGTCGGCGGCATGGGCCGGCAGGTGGCGCTGGAGAGCAGCGAGCGCGCGTCGGGCCGCTCCGCGACGCTGCAGCTGTCCGCGTACCCCAACGGCGCGAGCACCCCGCAGAGCACCGAGCTGACCTCGCGGGTGCTGCGCGAGGCCGCCGACCGGCACGAGGTCGCCTGGCGCGGCTTCGTCACCCAGGGCGGCTCGCAGGTGACGGTGCGCTTCCCCACCGGCGCGCAGCTGGTGTCCTTCTCCTACGTCGACCCCGGCTACGGCACCATGCACCGCGCGGTGGCCGAGCAGGGCCGCTTCCTCGACGCCGGCGACGAGCAGGCCTTCTCCCCGCGCCTGGTGGTCAACCGGGCCTTCGCCGACCTGCTCGGCGGCTTCGACGAGCGCACCCCCAGGACCGTCGTCCTCGGCGGCGACCGGCCCGTGACGGCCACCGTCGTCGGCGTCATGGAGGTGCCGTACTCGGACGGCACGACGCCGGGCGCCTACGCGCTGAACTCCGCCGCGCAGGCGTGGGGCCTGGTGGACCCGTCGACCAGCGGTCCGCCCACCCTGGAGCTGTGGGTGCCCGACGCGGACGCCGAAGCCCTCAGCTCCGCGCTGCAGGCGGAGGTGCAGGCGGCCCTGCCGGGGTACTCGATCAGCGCCTGGCGCTCCGACGACGGCGAGGCGCTGGAGGTCGTCGACCTCGTGCTGGCCTACGGCGTGCGGGGGGTGGGGATCTTCGCCCTGGTGCTCGGCGGCATCGGCGTGCTCAACGTCGGGCTGGTCACGGTGCGCCAGCGCATCCGCGAGATCGGCGTGCGCCGCAGCTTCGGCGCCACCGGCGGGCGGGTCTTCTTCGCGGTGCTGCTGGAGAGCGTGGCGGCCACCTTCGTCGCCGGCGCGCTGGCGGTGGCCCTGTCGGTGGCGCTGCTCTCCTACGTCCCGGACCTGCTGGTCGCGCTGCTGCCGGCGGGCGTGCCCCTGCAGGACGTGCCGCCGTTCCCGGTCTCGGCGGCGGTCGAGGGCCTGGTGGCCGCCACCGCGGTGGGGGCGCTGGCCGGGGTCGTGCCGGCGACCATGGCGGTGCGCGCCAAGGTCATCGACGCGATCCGGTATTGACGCCGCCCGCTGCCGGGCGCGCCCGGCCCCCGCGAGGGCCGGGCGCGTCAGCGGCGCGTCAGCGGCGCGTCAGCGGCGCGTCAGTGGCGCGTCAGTGGCGCGTGGCCAGGTACGCCAGCAGGTCCTGGCGGGTGATGACGCCGGAGGGCTTGCCGTCCTCGACGACCACGGCGGCGTCGGCGCGGGCGAGCACCTCGCGCGCCTCCTCCACGGACTGCCCCGCGCCCACCAGCGGCAGCGCCGGGCCCAGGTGCGAGGAGACGGCGTCGGACATCTTCGCCACCCCGGTGAAGAGCCGGTCCAGCAGGTCGCGCTCGGTGACCGCGCCGGCGATCTCCCCGGCCATGACGGGCGGCTCGGCGCCCACGACGGGCAGCTGCGAGACCCCGAACTCGCGCATGATCTCGATGACGTCGTGGACGGTCTCGGTGGGGTGGGTGTGCACCAGCGCCGGCAGGCCGGTGGACTTCGCGCGCAGCACGTCGCCGGCGGTGCCGCCCTCGGAGGAGTCCAGGAAGCCGTACGAGGCCATCCAGTCGTCGTTGAAGATCTTGCCGAGGTAGCCGCGGCCGCCGTCGGGCAGCAGCACGACCACGACGTCGTCCGGGCCCAGGCGCTCGGCCACGCGCAGGGCGCCGACCACCGCCATGCCGCACGAGCCGCCCACCAGCAGGCCCTCCTCGCGCGCCAGGCGGCGCGTCATGAGGAAGGACTCCGCGTCGGAGACGGCCACGATCTCGTCGGGCACCGAGGGGTCGTAGGCGCTGGGCCAGAAGTCCTCGCCCACGCCCTCCACCAGGTACGGGCGCCCGGTGCCGCCGGAGTACACCGAGCCCTCCGGGTCCACGCCGACCACGCGCACCGGCCCCTGCTCCTTGAGGTAGCGGCCGGTGCCGGTGATGGTGCCGCCGGTGCCCACGCCGGTGACGAAGTGCGTCACGCGCCCGTCGGTGTCGGCCCAGATCTCCGGGCCGGTGGTCTCGTAGTGGCTGCGCGGGCCGTTGGGGTTGGCGTACTGGTTCGGCTTCCAGGCGCCCTCGATCTCGCGCACCAGGCGGTCGGAGACGGAGTAGTACGACTGCGGGTCCTCCGGCGGCACCGCCGTAGGGCACACCACGACCTCCGCGCCGTACGCCTTGAGCACGTTGCGCTTGTCGGCGCCCACCTTGTCGGGGCAGACGAAGACGCACTTGTAGCCGCGCTGCTGCGCCACCAGGGCCAGGCCCACGCCGGTGTTGCCGCTGGTGGGCTCCACGATCGTGCCGCCCGGCTTCAGGGCGCCCTCGGCCTCGGCCGCGTCGACCATGCGGGTGGCCACGCGGTCCTTCACGGAGCCGCCGGGGTTGAGGTACTCCACCTTCGCCAGGACCGTGCAGGCCAGGCCCTCGGTGACGCGGTTGAGCTTGACGAGCGGTGTCCCGCCCACGAGGTCGACGACGGACTCGGCGTAGCGCATGGGCCCATCCTCCCCCACCGCACCGGGCCCGGCGGCCCGCGGCTCACAGCCCGCGGCGCAGCTCCAGGACCACCTCGAGGGCCGCGGCCAGCGCCGGGGGGTCGCCGTGGGCGAGGACGTCGGCGCCGGTGACGGCGAGCTGGTCGCCCAGCCCGTGCAGCGCCAGGTGCGGCAGCGGCCGGCGCGCGCGCCCCTCGGCGTCGGCGGCGACGTCGGCCAGGCGCTGGGCGGCGCGGCGCACCAGCTCAGCGCGCGGGGCCGGCGCGCCCTCGCGGGCGCGCTCCAGCTGGGACAGCGCGGTGGTGCGCACGCGCTCGACCTGCACCCCCAGCACGCGCGAGAGCTCGGCGCGCACGGCCCCGGGGGCCGGCGCGCCGAGCTCGTCGTGCTCGCCGAGCGGGTCGCCGCTCAGCGGGTGGTCGTTCAGTCGTCGCCGCGCAGGATGGCGACCAGGCGCAGGATCTCCAGGTACAGCCACACCAGGGTGACGACCAGCCCGAAGGCCGCGCGCCAGGACTCGCGCACCGGCAGGCCGTTGCGCACGCCCTGCTCGACGTAGTCGAAGTCCAGGACCAGGAACAGCGAGGCCAGCACGACGCCGAAGCCGCTGACCAGCACCGGCAGCAGGCCGCCGCCGGAGTAGACGCTGGTGCCGCCGAACGCCGAGAAGGCCAGGTTGACCAGGCCGAAGACCAGGTAGCCCAGGCCCGCGATGGTCAGGACCTTCGTGAAGCGCGGGCTGTTGCGGACGATGCCCGTCTTGTAGGCGACCAGCATGGCGGCGAAGGCGCCCAGGGTGCCCAGGACCGCCTGCCCGACGATGCCGTCGTAGAGGGTGGAGTACGCGTGGGAGATGGCCCCCACGAAGACGCCCTCCACGGCCGCGTAGGCGAACATCACGCCGGGGCGCACCTTGCGGGACAGCTGCGCCCACATCGCCAGCACGAAGCCGACGAGCGCGGCGCCCAGCGCCAGGGGCAGCCCCACGTTCGCGAACCAGGCACCGGCCGCGCCGAGCACCAGGACGACGAAGAGCATCGCGGTGCGCACCACGACGTCGTCCAGGGTCATCCGCCGGGACTGCTCGGCCGTGGCGGACGGCTTGCGGTACCAGTCCTCCAGCGTGCGCGCGTCGGCGTCCACGGGCGGACGGCTCGACGACGGGGCGTCGAACGTCGCGTAGCCGCCGCGGCGGAACTCGTCGTTCCGGGCGAAGACCGGGTTCTTGCTCTGCATGGCTCCCTCCGGGGGGCGTGTCGTTGCCGGTCCAACGCGCGGGCGGGCGCGCGCGTTCCCGCACCGGGGCCCCCGCCGGCGCGGGGGCCCCGCGGTACCCGGGACGGGACTCGAACCCGCACGCCGCGAACGGCCCGGGGGTTTAAGCCCCGTGCGCCTGCCAGTTACGCCACCCGGGCTGGGGTGCGGCGCCAGGGTAGCCAGCACCGCGCCCGCCGGCCGCTCAGGCGCCCCCGGCCCCGCCCTGCGCCGCGGCCCCCGCCCCGCTGAGCTCGGCCAGGCGGCCGACGGCCGCGTCGAGCATGGGGGCGGTCAGCCGGCCGGTGGCCGTGTTCTGCCGGCTGACGTGGTAGCTGCCCACCAGGTGCACCGGGCCGCCCGGCGCGCCCAGCACGGCCTCGGCGCCGTGCCCGAAGCGCGGCTGCGGGCGCGGCACCGCCCAGCCGGCGCGCCGGGCCGCGCTCAGGGCCGCCGCCCACGCGAAGGCGCCCAGCGCCAGCACGGCGCGCAGGTGCGGGGCCAGCAGCGCCAGCTCGGCGTCCAGCCAGCCCGCGCAGGTGTCGCGCTCGGCGGTGCTGGGGCGGTTGTCCGGCGGGGCGCAGCGCACCGGCGAGACGATGCGGGTGCCGATCAGCTCCAGGCCGTCGGCGGCGTGCTCGGAGACGGGCCGCGAGGCCAGGCCCGCGCGGTGCAGCGCGGCGACGATCCAGTCCCCGGAGCTGTCGCCGGTGAACATCCGCCCGGTGCGGTTGCCGCCGTGCGCTGCCGGGGCCAGGCCCACCACCAGCGCGCGCGGGGCGTCCACGCCCAGGCTGGGCACCGGGCGGCCCCAGTACGGCTCGCCGCGGTGCGCGCGTCGGCGGGTGCGGGCGACCTCCTCGCGCCAGGCCACCAGCCGCGGGCAGGCGCGGCACACGCAGGCGCGGGCGACGAGCTCCGCGGCGCTGCCGGCGCCGGCGGCCAGCGCGCGCACCGCGGCGGCGTCGTGCGCCACCGGCGCGCCCGCCGGGGAGGGGTCGCCGGGCCAGCCGGTGCCCGGCGGCACCGGGGAGGCGAACGGCTCCCCCGTGGCCGGGTGCGGCAGCGGCCCGCTCACGCGGCCGCGTTCAGCGGGCGACGTCCACGGCGAGGTTGTCCAGCAGCTCGCCGTAGACGCGGTCGAGCCCGCGCGGGGCGAAGGTGCGCTCGAAGAAGCCGCCCACGCCGCCGGCGCCCTGCCACTCGCTGGTCACGACGACCTCGGAGGCGTCGGGGCCGTCGGACTCGACCCGCCAGGTCGTCACCAGCGAGGAGTTGCGGTCGGTCTCCACCAGCGCGTGCTTGTCGGTGGCGGTGACGTCGGCCAGGACGTCGCGCACCCGCTTCTTCGTCGCGTGCAGCCGCCAGCGCACCCGCGTGCCCGGTCCCTGGCCACCGGAGAGCACCTCGTAGTCGGTGAACCGGTCCGGCAGCAGCCGGGGCCGGGTGCCGCTGTAGTCGGCGAGGGCGGCCAGGACCCGCTCGGCGGGGGCGTCGATGCGCCGGGTGGTCGTCGCGCTGACGGTGCTCATGCCCTCACCCTGCCAGCGGCGCCGCAGCGCGCGCACGGCGCACGCACAGGAAGGCGGGACCGTGCGCGTGCGCTGCGTCACACCGCCGCTGCGGGGGCGCCCCTCACGCGCTCGGCGGCGGAGAAGGCCGCCCCGTCGAGGATGTCGTGCTCGCTGGTGACGACCTCGGCGACCCCGGCCACGGCGGCCAGGTGCTCCAGCACGGCGTCCCACACCAGGGCGCCGGCGCCGATGACGTCCACGCGCCCGGGGTGCACGAAGGGCATCGCCGCGCGCTGCGCCCGGTCGGCGCGCAGCAGCCGCTCGCACGCGGCGCGCACCGCGGGCAGCGGCAGGCGGGCCCCGTGCAGGACGCCCGGCTCGTACGCGCGCAGGTCCAGGGCGGCGGCGCTGACCGTCGTGACCGTGCCGGCCACGCCCACCAGGGTGCGGGTGCGCTCCAGCGGCACCGCGCGAGCGGCCACGGCCAGGGCGGCGTCGACGTCGGCGCGCGCGGCGGCCACCTCGGCCGCCGAGGGCGGGTCCGAGCGCAGGTGCCGCTCCGTCAGGCGCACCGAGCCCACGTCCACCGACAGCGCGGCCCCCGGCTCGCGCTCGCCCAGGACGAACTCGGTGGAGCCGCCGCCGAGGTCGACGACGAGGAAGGGGCCGGGCAGCGCGCCCAGCAGCTCGCGGGTGGCGCCGGTGAAGCTCAGGCGGGCCTCCTCCGCGCCGCTGACGACCTCCGGCTCCACGCCCAGGCGCTCGCGCACCCCGGCGGTGAACTCCCCGCGGTTGGAGGCGTCGCGGGAGGCGGAGGTGGCCACGAAGCGCACCGCGCCCGGCGCCACGCCGTGCCGGCGGCAGGCGGCGGCGGCCTCGTCGACGGCGGCGAAGGTGCGCGCCAGCGCCTCGGGCGCGAAGGCCCCGGTGGCGTCCACGCCCTGGCCCAGCCGCACCACGCGCACGGTGCGCTCGACGTCGACGAGGGTGCCGGCGACCGGGTCGACGTCGGCCACGAGCAGGCGCAGGGAGTTGGTGCCGCAGTCGACCGCGGCCACGCGCACGGAGCTCACCGCCCCGTGCCCTCCCCGCGTGCGACGGGCTCCTCGGCGACGGGCTCCTCGGCGGCGGGCTCCTCGGCGGCGGGCGCGTCCAGGTGCGCGTGGGGGCAGGTGGCGGGCCAGCCGCCCAGGGCGCGCAGCCGCTCGAGCGTCTCGTCGCCGAGGGGGTTCACGCCGGGGCCGGCGGCCAGGGCGTGCGCGGCCAGCGCGTGCAGGCACTTGACCCGCCCGGGCATCCCCCCGGCGGACACGCCGGCGATCTCGGGCACGTCGGCGTCGCCGAGGGCGGCGCGCCGGCGCAGGTAGTCCTCGTGGGCGGCGGCGTGGGCGGCGGCCAGGGCCGGGTCCCCGGCCAGGCGCGCGGTCATCTCCCGCATCAGGCCGGAGGCCTCCAGCGTGCTGATCGCGGCGGCGGCGAAGGGGTCCACGAGGTAGAAGGTGGTGGGGAACGGCGTGCCGTCGGGCAGCCGCGGCGCGGTCTCGACGACCTCCGGGCGCCCGCACGAGCAGCGGTGCGCGACGGCGAGGACGCCGCGCGGGACGCGGCCGAGCAGCTCGGCGATGCCGCGCAGGTCGGCCTCGCTGGGCGGCTCGTGCGCGGGAGCGCTCACCGCCCCGCCCCGGTGGCCGGGACGGGCACGTCGGTGATGCCGGGGGTGGTGGCCTCGGCGGCGCCCGGCGTGCCGGCCACGCGCAGCGACTCCCACACGTTCTCGTACCAGGCCGCCGACGACCTGGGCACCGCGGCGGCCGCCTGCGCGGGGGCCACCGCGTCCGCGTCGAGGCCGCCGTCGACGGAGTAGGGCGTCTCGCCGGGCACGACGTAGCGCAGGCGGGCGCGCGCCTGGGTGGTGACGTAGGCGTCGTCGTCCCAGCGGGCGACCTGCTCGCGCGAGGCCGCCAGGTCCTCGCGCTGCTGGCTGATGCGCGCCTCCAGCCGGCCGATCTCGGAGCGCTGCTCCAGCCACTTCTGCCAGCTGGGCAGCAGGAAGACGGCCAGCACGAGCACGAGGGCGCTGAGGACCAGCGCCCGCGGCCCGCGGGTGCGCCGGCGTTCGGCGGCCGAGGCGGTGGCGCTGCTGCGCCCGCGCGCCGCGGCGGCCGGTCGAGCGGCCGGGCGCGGGGTCCGGGGCGCGCGGGGGGAACCCGGGCCGCGCCCCGCACCCCCCGCCGTGCGGCGGGCGGTGCGGGGCGCGGTGGGACGTCGCGACGCCATGGGGAGAGCTTCTCCTGCGGTCGGGCCGGAACGCGTCAGGCGCGCCCGGTGATCCGCGCCGCGCGCGGGAAGGCGGAGGTGCCGGCGTAGCGGCCCGCGTCGTCCAGCTCCTCCTCGATGCGCAGCAGCTGGTTGTACTTCGCCACGCGCTCCGAGCGCGCCGGGGCGCCGGTCTTGATCTGCCCGGAGCCCACCGCGACCGCGAGGTCGGCGATGGTGGTGTCCTCCGTCTCGCCGGAGCGGTGGCTCATCATCGTGGTGAAACCGTTGCGGTGCGCCAGGTCCACGGCGTCCAGCGTCTCGGTCAGCGAGCCGATCTGGTTCACCTTCACCAGCATCGAGTTGCCCGCGGACTCGTCGATGCCGCGGCGCAGGCGCTCGGGGTTCGTGACGAACAGGTCGTCGCCGACGAGCTGGACCTTGTCGCCCAGGGCGCTGGTGATGTGCTGCCAGCCGGCCCAGTCGTCCTCGCCCAGCGGGTCCTCGATGGAGACCAGCGGGTACTCCGAGACCAGGCCCTCGTAGTAGCCGGTCATCCACTCCGCGGAGCGGTTCGAGCCCTCGAAGGCGTAGCCGCCGTCGGCGACGAACTCGGTGGCCGCCACGTCCAGGGCCAGGGCGATGTCGCTGCCCAGGGTGAAGCCGGCCTTGCCGATCGCCTCGGCGATCAGGTCCAGGGCGTCCTTGTTGCTGGGCAGGTCGGGGGCGAAGCCGCCCTCGTCGCCCAGGCCGGTGGCCAGGCCGCGCTGCTTGAGCACGGACTTCAGCGCGTGGTACGTCTCCGCGCCCCAGCGCAGCGCCTCGCGGAAGGACGCCGCGCCCACGGGGGCGATCATGAACTCCTGGATCGCGACGCCGGTGTCGGCGTGCGCGCCGCCGTTGACGATGTTCATCATCGGCACCGGCAGCAGGTGCGCGTTGGGCCCGCCCAGGTAGCGGAACAGGGGCAGGTCGGCGGAGGAGGCGGCGGCCTTGGCCACGGCCAGCGAGACGCCCAGGACGGCGTTGGCGCCCAGGCGGCCCTTGTTCGGGGTGCCGTCCAGGTCGAGCATCGCCTGGTCGACGATGCGCTGCTCGTGGGCGTCGTGGCCCACCAGGGCCGGGCCGACCTCCTCGATGACGGCCTCGACGGCCTGCTCGACGCCCTTGCCGCCGTAGCGGCCGGAGTCGCCGTCGCGGCGCTCGACGGCCTCGTGGGCGCCCGTGGACGCGCCCGAGGGCACGGCCGCGCGGGCGAAGGTCCCGTCGTCGAGGAGGACCTCGACCTCGACGGTGGGGTTGCCGCGGGAATCCAGGATCTCGCGAGCTCCGACGGCCTCGATGGTGGCCACGCGCACTCCTACTGCTCGGCTGTCCGCTGTTCGGTCGCAGCGAGCCTAGTGGGTGCCCCGCGGGCGGTCCGGGGGGTTCACCCGGCGAGGACCTGCCAGCCCAGCCGGCCCGCGCCGACCAGGCCCGAGCCGCGCGGCAGGCGCGAGGCGCTCAGCCGCACGCCGGCCAGGTGCGGGTGCACCGCCAGCTCCGCGTAGGCGGCGCGCAGCGGCGCCATGAGCACCTCCCCGGAGGCGGCCACCCCGCCGCCGACGACGACGTCGCTCAGGTCGAGCAGGGCGGCGGCGGAGACGAACGCCGAGGCCAGCGCCCGGGTGCCCGCGGCGAGCACCGCCACGGGCACCGGCTCGCCGGCGGCGGCGTCGGCGGTCAGCGCCCGCGCGTCGGCGCGCTCGCCGGCGCGCCAGCCGCGCGCCTGCGCCGCGCGCACCATCGCCGGGCCCGAGGCGTAGGCCTCCACCACGCCCAGCGCCCCCGAGCCGGGCAGGCGCTCGCCGTCGAGCACGACGCCGACGTGGCTGAGGAAGCCGGCGTTGCCGCTCCTGCCGACGAGCACGCGCCCGTCGAGCACGACCCCGCCGCCGATGCCGGTGGAGACCACCACGCCGAGCACCGCCGGGGCGCCCGCGGCGGCGCCGACCCACTGCTCGGCGGCCGCGAAGCACTGCCCGTCCTGCGCCAGCACCGCGTGCGCGCGCCGGCCCAGCGCGCGCCCGGCGCGCTCCGCCACGGCCTCCACGAGCGGGAAGCCGCGCAGGGAGGGGATGTTCACCGGGTGCACCGCACCGGCGGCGGTGTCCACGGGCCCGGCCGAGCCGATCCCCACGACGTCGGCGACGTCGGCGAGCTCCACCCCCGCCGCGGCGGCGTCGGCGAGCACCGCGTCGACCAGCCCGTCCAGCGCCGCGGCGACGGCGGCGGTGCCGGTGGCGTCCGTGGGCACCTCGCGCTCGGCGCGCACCTCCCCGGTGCTCGAGACCAGGCCGGCGGCGATCTTGGTGCCGCCGACGTCGAGGGCGAGGACGTGCGTCGTCGTCACGGGCGCGACGCTACCGGCCGCGCCCCGGCGGGCTGGGACCGCGGCCGGCTGGGACCCCGGCGGGCTGGGACCCCGGCGGGCTGGGACCCCGGCGGGCTGGGACGCCGGCGGGCTGGGACCCCGGCGGGCTCAGGCCCGCGCCGCGCGCTCGTCCTCGCGGGCGGCGCGCTCGAGGCGCCGCGTCGCCGTGCGCAGCGCCGCCTCCGGGTCCACCCCGGCCGCGTGCGCGGTGCGCACCAGCTCCAGCAGCCGCTCCCCCACCGCCTCCTCGTCCAGGCCCTCCGGGGCGGCGGCCGGCTCGGCCAGGCCGGCGCGCTGCAGGCGGCCGAGGACCTTGTCGGCGCGCGCGAGCGCCGGCAGCTGCAGCGGGACGCCGTCCAGGACGGACCCGCGCGGCTTCTCGCTGGCCTTGATGGCGTCCCAGCGCGCCTGCAGGTCCTCCGCGGCCACCTCCCCGTCGAAGACGTGCGGGTGCCGGCGCACCAGCTTGGCGACGATCGCGTCGGCGACGTCGTCGACGTCGAAGCCCTCGGCGGGGTCCTCGGCGGCGACGCGGGCGTGGAAGACGACCTGCAGCAGCAGGTCGCCGAGCTCGTCGCGCAGCTCCTCGCGGGTGCCGTTCTCCACCGCGTCGACGACCTCGTAGCTCTCCTCCACCAGGTACCGCAGCAGCGAGGCGTGCGTCTGGCGCGCGTCCCAGGGGCACCCGCCGGGCGAGCGCAGCCGGTCCATGACGGCCACGAGCTCGAGCAGGCGGTGGCCGGGCACGGACTCCGTCATGGGCCGCACGATACGAGTGCACCGCAGCGGACTCGCAACCTAGACTGCGTCAGGACCCGGAGGAGGCGAGCGCGATGTCGGTGACCACACCGCTCCCCGCTGGTGAACCCATGACCTGGGACGAGTACGAGGCGCTTCCGGAGGACCCACGCCGTGAGTACATCGACGGTGTGGCCGTCGTGACCCCGAGCCCGGACCTGCACCACCAGGACATCTCGTTCGACCTCGTGAGCCGACTGCGCGACGTGCTCCCCCCTACCCACCGCGTCACCTTCGCTTGGGCGTGGAAGCCGAGGAAGGACGAGTTCGTCCCGGACGTCATGGTGTGGGCCCGAGGCGACGAGACGGGGACGAAGCGGTTCACCGGCACCCCCACGCTGGTCGTCGAGATCCTGTCCACCAACCGCAGCGACGACCTGCTGCTGAAGATGGCCAAGTACGCCGCGGCCGACCTGCCCCGCTACTGGATCGTCGACCCCCGCGAGCGGACCCTGTCTGTCCACGTGCTTGACGACAGCGGCGTGTTCCGCGCCGACCGAGTGCTGCGGGACGGCGAACCCGCCGTCCCGCTCGACGTCGGCCCGACGAGCATCGTCATGGACCTGGGCACCCTGCTGCCGGCGACGGCGGAGACGACGACGTAGCGCTTAGAGACTGGTTTCAAAGGGTGGTGCGGCATGCTGCCGCGGTGACCGCACCACCCCGCCATAGCTACCCTTCGGACTTGACCGATGCCGAGTGGCAGATCGTGCAGCCCCTGCTGCCGCCACCGGCCGGCAAGCCTGGACGCCCTCGCGCGGATCTGCGTGAAGTCCTCAACGCGATCTTCTACGTCACCGACAACAGCACGAACTGGCGGGCTCTGCCCCACGACTTCCCCGCCTGGCAGACCTTCCTGGGCTGGAAGCGCGAGCTGGCCCATGACGGCTCCTTCGAGCGCCTGGCCGATGAGGTCCGCACCGGTGATCGCCTGGGAGAACGCGCAGCGCTGCTCCGAGCGCGCTGATCATCGACCCCCAGTCGGTCAAGAGCGCCGAGGGCGGGCCCCAGCGGGGCTTCGATGCGGGCAAGAAGGTCAGCGGCCGTAAGCGTTTCGCCGCCGTCGATGTCGAAGGCAACCTCGTCGACGTCACGGTCACCGGCGCCGACGTCAGCGACAACGCCGGCAGTATCGCTCTGCTGGACTCGATCGCCGCGCAGTTCCCCAGCGTCCGGGCGATCTGGTGCGACCAAGGCTTCGAGAAGGCCTTCACCGACCATGCCCACCGCCTGGGGCTGCAGGTCGTGGTCATCTCCCGCCGCCCAGGCAGCACCGGGTTCACGGTGCTGCCTCGGCGCTGGGTCGTGGAGCGCTTCTTCGCACGGATCGCCCGCGCACGCCGCTTGGCCCGCGACTACGAGCGGACCATCACGTCGGCGGTGGCGATGATGCAGATCGCCTACTCACGCATGATGCTGCGACGACTCACCCGCACCCTTTGAAATCAGTCTCTCAGAGCATCCTGCAATTGGACGCCCGCGCGTTCCGTCTGCCACCAAGCGCCTCCATCGGCATCCTCCGCCGCTTCGGCCCACAGAAGGTCGTCGACGCCTCGACTGAGCTGGGTCTGAGCCTCCCTGGCGAGTCTACTATGGCAAGAAACCTAGGTCGATCGGACCTGGGCCGGTTCCTGGCAGGAAACCAGGCGGCAATCCACGAGACCCGCGGGACACCTGCCACGACTTCACAAGCAGCCTTCCAGCTACTCGCAGAAATGGGGTTCACAGGCGGCGCCGACAAGGCGCTGAACGCGGCGACCGCCGAGGCAGTGCAGCTCTTCCTGCCGGAGACTGACCTGGAGGCCGAGAAGGTCGCTCCGGAGGTCGAGCTTGAATTCTGTCCCCTGATCCCGGACAACTCCACCGATACGCCCGAGGACGTCCTCTGCCTGGAGTACACCTGGCGCTCTGGACCCTTCCTAGCCCCGAAGTACCGCGGAGCGATTGCCGCGTACTGCCTGACCAAGCTCCAGAACTATGCGCGAGAACTCGGCCGGGTTGCGGACAAGCGCGCCCCCGCGGCCGCGACAGAGGCGGGCTGCTCCAGCAGCACCGCGTTCAAGAACTCCGCCGCCCACGCCAGGATCTCGGCGTCGCGCAGCGGCTTGCCGCCCACGCGCGCCGTCATCGGCGCGGGCACGAGCGCCACCGACAGCGCCGGCTTGAGGACCGTGCCGGGGTACAGGCGCTTCAGGCGCAGCTCGCGCGACTCGGGCAGGTCGACCGGAGCGAAGCGCACCTGCTTGCCCTGCAGGGAGACCTCGCGCAGGCCCACGCGGCGCGCGGCGATGCGGAACCTCGCGACCTCCAGCAGGTTCAGCACCGGCTGCGGCGGGGTGCCGTAGCGGTCGGTGAGCTCGGCGTGCAGGTCCACCAGGTCCTGCTCGGAGTCGGCGGCGGCCAGGCGCCGGTACGCCTCCAGGCGCAGCCGCTCGCTGGGCACGTAGTCGTGCGGCAGGTGCGCGTCCACCGGCAGCTCGATCTTGACCTCGGTGGGTTCCGGCTCGGCGTCGTCGTCCTGCGCGCCGGGCACCTGCCGGCGCACGTCGGCCACCGCGTCGGCGACCATGCGCATGTAGAGGTCGAAGCCCACGCCGGCGATGTGGCCGGACTGCTCCCCGCCGAGCATGTTGCCCGCGCCGCGGATCTCCAGGTCCTTGATCGCCACCGCCATGCCGGAGCCGAGGTCGGTGTGCTGGGCGATGGTGGCCAGGCGATCGTGGGCGGTCTCGGTGAGCGGCTTCTCCGGCGGGAAGGTGAAGTACGCGTAGGCGCGCTCGCGGCCGCGGCCCACGCGCCCGCGCAGCTGGTGCAGCTGGGACAGGCCCATGGCGTCGGCGCGCTCGACGACGAGGGTGTTGGCGTTGGAGATGTCCAGGCCGGTCTCGACGATGGTCGTGCAGACGAGGACGTCGAACTTCTTCTCCCAGAAGTCGACGACGACCTGCTCCAGGCGGTGCTCGCCCATCTGCCCGTGGGCGGTGGCGATGCGCGCCTCGGGCACCAGCTCCTTCAGCCGCGCGGCGGTGCGCTCGATGGACTGCACGCGGTTGTGGACGTAGAAGACCTGCCCCTCGCGCAGCAGCTCGCGGCGGATCGCGGCGGCGATCTGCTTCTCCTCCTGCCCGCCCACGTACGTCAGCACGGGGTGGCGCTCCTCCGGCGGGGTGGCCAGCGTGGACATCTCCCGGATGCCGGTCACGGCCATCTCCAGGGTGCGCGGGATGGGCGTGGCGCTCATGGCCAGGACGTCCACGTTGGTGCGCAGCGTCTTCAGCGCCTCCTTGTGCTCCACGCCGAAGCGCTGCTCCTCGTCGACCACGACGAGGCCGAGGTCCTTGAACCTGACCTCCCCGGACAGCAGGCGGTGGGTGCCGATGACGACGTCGACGGAGCCGTCGGCCAGGCCGGCGATCGTCTCCTTCGCCTCCGCGCCCGGCGTGAAGCGCGAGAGCGGCTTGACCGAGACGGGGAACTGCGCGTACCGCTCGGCGAAGGTCTTGAAGTGCTGCTGCACCAGCAGCGTCGTGGGCACGAGCACCGCGACCTGCTTGCCGTCCTGGACGGCCTTGAACGCCGCGCGCAGCGCGATCTCGGTCTTGCCGTAGCCGACGTCGCCGCAGATGAGGCGGTCCATGGGGACCGGCTTCATCATGTCGGCCTTGACCTCCTCGATGCTGGCGAGCTGGTCGGGCGTCTCCACGTAGGGGAAGGCGTCCTCCAGCTCGCGCTGCCACGGGGTGTCCGGGCCGAAGGCGTGGCCCTTGGTGGCCATGCGCGCGGAGTACAGCTTGATGAGGTCGCCGGCGATCTGCTTGACCGCCTTGCGCGCCTTCGACTTCGTCTTCGCCCAGTCCGAGCCGCCCATCTTCGACAGCGTCGGGGTCTCCCCGCCGGTGTAGCGGGTGACCTGGTCGAGGGTGTCGGTGGGCACGAACAGCCGGTCGCCGGGCTGGCCGCGCTTGCTGGAGGCGTACTCCAGCACGAGGTACTCGCGGGTGGCGCCCTGCACGGTGCGCTGGACCATCTCGACGAACTTCCCGATGCCGTGCTGCTCGTGCACGACGAAGTCGCCCGGGCGCAGGGTCAGCGGGTCCACGGCGTTGCGCCGCCGGCGCGGGGCCATGCGGCGCATGTCCTTGGTGGACTGCCCGCCCACGCCGGTGATGTCGGTCTCGGTGACCAGGGCGGTGCGCAGCCCCTCGGCGACGAAGCCGTGCTCCACGACGGCGGTGGTGACCAGGACCACCGACTCCACCGGCGCCTCGACGAGGTCGTCGACGAGGCGGGCGGGCACGTCCTCGCCGGAGAGGACCTCGACGAGCCGCTTGGCGGGCCCGTGCCCCTCGGTGGTCACGACGATGCGCCAGCCGGCCCCGGCCAGCTCGCGCAGGTCCGCGAGCGCCTTCTCCGTCTCGCCGCGGTAGCCGACGACGTCGCGCGCGCCCACGCGCAGGACGCGCACGTCCTCCAGGTCGCGCAGGTCCTCGTCGGCGGTCAGCGAGGTGATCGACCACCACGGCCGCCCCGTCGCCTCCGCGTGCGCGCGCACCTGCGCGAAGGTCCAGAACGAGGAGGCGCCGAGGTCGACGGGCGCGGCGCCGCCGACGGAGGCGTTCATCCAGGCCGCCTCGAGGAACTCCGCGCCGGTGGCCACGAGGTCGTGGGCGCGGGCGCGCACCTTCTCGGGGTCGGCCAGCACGACGTGCGTGCCGGCCGGCAGGACGTCCAGCAGCGGCTCCATGCCGTCCACCAGGGCCGGGGCCAGGGACTCCATGCCCTCCACCGCGATGCCCTCGGCGATCTTGGAGAGGACCTCGGCGGCCTCGGGGTGCTCGCCCAGCAGCGCCGCGGCGCGCTCGCGCACGGCCGGCGTGAGCAGCAGCTCGCGGCACGGCGGGGCCCAGACCCCGTCCGGCTCGGCCTCCAGGCTGCGCTGGTCGGCCACCGAGAAGGAGCGGACCTCGTCGACCTCGTCGCCGAAGAACTCCACGCGCAGCGGGTGCGGGCGGGTGGGCGGGAAGACGTCGAGGATGCCGCCGCGCACGGCGAACTCCCCGCGCCGCTCGACCATGTCCACGCGCGCGTAGGCGGCGCCCACCAGGGCCTGCACGACGTCGTCCAGGCCCACCTCGTCGCCCGGGCGCAGCCGCACCGGCTCCAGGTCGGCCAGGCCCTTCACCAGCGGCTGCAGCACCGCGCGCACCGGCGCGACGACCACGCGCACCGGCCCGGCGGCCGCGTCGCCCTCGGCCGGGTGGGCCAGGCGGCGCAGCACGGACAGGCGCTGGGCGACGGTGTCGCTGCGCGGGGACAGCCGCTCGTGCGGCAGCGTCTCCCAGGCGGGGAACTCCGCCACGGCGTGCTGCGGCAGGTAGCAGCGCAACCAGGTGGCCAGGTCCTCGCACTCGCGGCCGGTGGCGGTGACCACCAGCAGCGGCCGCTCGGCGGCCAGCGCCGCCAGCAGGGCCGGGCGCACCCCGGCGGGGGCGACGACGTCGAGGGCCTGGCCGGCGCCCTCGCGCGCGGTCTCCACGGCCGCGCGGACGGCGGGCTCGGTGCGCAGGACGTCGAGCAGGCCGGTGAGGCTCACGAACACTCC
Source organism: Kineococcus gypseus (assembly GCF_050871305.1). Lineage (NCBI taxonomy): Bacteria > Bacillati > Actinomycetota > Actinomycetes > Kineosporiales > Kineosporiaceae > Kineococcus > Kineococcus gypseus. The sequence continues at coordinate 21,858 of NZ_JBJLRD010000006.1, forward strand.
GGGGGTCGAGGGGGGAGGTGCCCAGCCTACGTCCGGGTCCCGACGCCGCCCCGCCGAGCGCGGGCCCCGACGGCCCTGCGCCGGGCGCGCGACCCGCCGGGCGCGCGGCGCCCCCGGCGCGGGGGGCCGCCCTACACTCTCGCCGGTGCTCCCCGAGACGAGCCCGGTCCCGGGCGCACCCACCCCCGAGGACCCGCGGCGCCGGCGGCACCGCGCGGGCGGGGGGAGCTGGCGCCGCCGGCTGGCGCTGCTGCTGGGCGCGCTGGCCGTGCTGCTGCTGGCGGAGGCGGTGGCCGTGGCCGTCAGCGGCTACCGGGCGGCCCGCTCCCTGGAGCGCGTGGCGCAGAGCGCGCCGGTGCTGGTGCGCGAGGTGCGCGAGCAGCGCTTCGCGGAGGCGGCACCCGTGGCCGCCCGGTTGCGCCGGGACGCGCGGGTGGCGGCGCGCGCCAGCGGGCAGTGGCCCTGCCGCCTGGCCGAGCGGGTGCCGTGGGTGGGCGACCAGCTGCGCGCCGTGCGCGCCGCCGGCACGGCCGCGGCCCTGCTCAGCGAGCCGCTGCCGCAGCTGCTGCCGGTGGCCGAGGACCTGCTCGGCGGTGGCGTCGTGGACGCCGGGCGCAGCGTGGACGTGGCCGCGCTGCGGCGCGCCGCGCCCCTCGTGCAGGACCTGGCCGTGCGCGCGCGGGTCGCCGACCGGCTGGTGGGCGAGGCGCGCGCCGGGGACCTGGCCGCCCCGCTGCGCGAGCGCCTGGACCCGGTGGGCGAGCAGCTGGAGCGGGTCGCGCGGGGCGCGGGCACCGCGGCGGCGGTGGTGCCGGCCCTGCCGGGCATGCTCGGCGGCGACGGCCCGCGCACGTACCTGGTGGGCTTCACCAACCCGGCCGAGATCCGCACCACCCAGGGCATCGTGGGCGCCTACGCGCTGCTGCGCCTGGAGGACGGGCGCCTGGTGCTGGAGCGCACCGGCACCGACTCCGACCTCTACGCCGCGCGCGCGGACGTCTCGGCGCTGGGCGCGGAGTACCTCGGGCTGTACGGCGACGAGGCCGGGCGCGTGCAGAACGTCACCCTGGGGGCGGAGGCGGCCGACGCCGCCCGGCTGCTGAGCGCCCTGTGGGTCGACGCGGGCGGCACGGCCCCCGACGCGGTGGCGCTGGTGGACCCGGTGGGGCTGGCGCACATGCTCCACGAGCACGAGCCGCTGGACCTGGCCGGCTTCGGGCGGGTGGCCCCGGCCGACCTGCCCGACGTCCTCATGCACGAGGCGTACGTGCGCTTCGAGGGCGACCAGGACGCGCGCAAGGCGTTCCTGTCCACCGCCTCGGCGGCCGCGTTCGAGGCGGTGCTCGCCGACGGGGTGGGCGAGGGCACGCTGCGCGGGGCCGCCGAGGCGGTGCGCACCGGGCACCTGGCGCTGTGGAGCAGCCGGGCGCCGGAGCAGGAGGCGCTCGTGGCGGCCGGGGTGGCCGGGGACCTGGGCCCGCAACGGCCGTGGGCGCGCGTGGGGCTGACCAACGCCGACCCCTCGAAGCTGAACTACTGGACGCGCGCGGAGGTGGGCGTCGGCGCCGCGTGCCCGGCCGGCGGCGGCCGGGCGACCTCGCGGCTGTCGCTGCGGCTGGTCAACCCGGTGCCGCAGGAGGTGCCCGACTACATGGCCCACGCCGGCGTGCGCGGGGAGCCGGGGCGGCGCACGGCGGTGACGCTGGTCTCGCTGCACCTGCCGGCCGGGGTGGCGGTGGCCGGCGCGGAGGTGGACGGCCGGCCCGTGGCGGTGGCCGCCGGGGTCGAGCGCGGCTGGCTGCTGGTGCGCCTGGAGGTCGTCCTGCCGCCGGGGGTGCCCGTGGAGGTGGCCTGGCGCCTGGAGGGGCCGGCGGAGCTGCTGCCGCGCGAGGTGCAGCCGCCGGCGACGGTGGCGGAGCCGGTCGTGCGCCCGGTGCCCTGCGGAGCGACCGGCTGACCCGCCGGCGCTACGGGAGCCATACCTCTAGTGACCCACCGTCACCAAGACCCCCGATCGAGGGGAGCGGCTGGACGATCGGGTGACCATGCGTCATTGTGGGGGACTCCTGGACCGTCAGGATCATGACCTTGGGGGGGACCCATCGTGCGCACCACCGTCGCCCGGCTGCTCGCAGCCGGCGTCCTGTCCACCGCGGCCGTCGCAGGCACCGCCGCCTCCGCCTCGGCGACGAACGGCTACGAGCCGACCGCGCCGCAGCCGTCCGTCTCCAGCGTGCCCCCGGCCCCCTCGCGCGGCGTGAGCGCCGGGGCGAGCGCCGCGAGCTCGACCGGCGCGGAGCTGGCCTACACCGGTACGGACGTGCTGCCCTGGGCGGCCGCCGGGACCGCCCTGGTGCTCGGTGGTGCTGGCCTGGTCGTCGCGGCGCGCCGCAAGCCCGCGCGCTCGCACTGATCCCCGGGCGCACCGCCGGGACGACACGTCCCCGGCGGTGCGCCCGTCCTCGTGCCCGGCGGCTTCCGGGGGGTGGCCGCCGCCACGCGTCGACGCGCACCACCGGGCCATCGGTCCCGGCGCGCGCTCCGCACCGCTCGCGCGCCCTCGCCCGCGCCCGCCCGCGCACCCGTCCCGCCGCCGCCCCGCGCCGGCCGGGACCGCCCGGACGGACGTCGCGTGCACGCCGCGTGAGCGTCCGCGCGCACGCCGTGCGCACCGCACCGCCCCCTCCTCCGCGGCCCCGCCGCACCCTGCCGCCGATCGGATGACCGGCGGCCCGGGCGGCGCGCCGAGCGCCGTACCGTGGTCGACCGGGTGCCCCGCCACGGGCGGGCTCCCCGGCGCAGGCCGCCCCGCCCCCTCACCGCCCCGGGTCCGGCGGGACGCGCCGGACGGCAGCCCGTCGACCAGAGAAGGAGCAAGCCCGGCCATGGCCACCGCGCCCCGCTTCACCGTCCTGTGCGCCACCTACAACCAGGCGGACTACCTGGAGGAGATGCTCTCCAGCGCGCTGGCGCAGACCCTGGACGACTACGAGGTGGTCGTCGTGGACGACGGCTCCACCGACGACACGCCCCGGGTGCTGGAGCGCGCGCTGGCCGCGGCGCCGGCGCACCTGCGCGAGAAGGTGCGCGTGCTGCGCACGGAGAACGGCGGGCAGACCGCCGCGTACGAGCGCGGCTTCGCCGTCTCCCGCGGCGAGTACGTGTGCCTGCTCGACTCCGACGACCGCTTCGACCCGGGCAAGCTCGAGGAGGTCGACCGCGCCGCGCGCCGGCACCCCGAGGCCGGGATGATCATGCACCCGCTGCGCGTGGTGGACCCCGCCGGGCGCAGCACCGGCGTGGTGCGCCCGCAGGCGGCGACCCTCTCCGACGGCGACATCCGCGAGCAGATGCGCCGCACCGCCCGCCACGTCGCCCCGGGGGCCTCCGGGCTGGTCTTCCGCCGCGACGTGATGGCGCAGCTGTTCCCGGCGCCGACGAAGTCGTTCACCTTCGCCGCCGACGCCTACCTCTCCTTCGGCGCGGCCTGCCTGAGCCCCGTCGCGGCCCTGACCGAGCCGCTGGCCGACTACCGCATGCAGCCGCAGGGGCAGTACTTCAAGCGGATGCTCTCCCCCACCGGCCTGCGCCGGCAGCTGAGCTTCCAGGAGGTCGTCGCCGGCCACTTCGGCCACGGCACGGCCGCCCGCCGCAACTCGCACTGGGCGCGCAACCGCTACGCCAGCGCCATGTACGACGGGCCGTGGGGCCGCCGGCTGGGCGAGTTCGGCAACCTCGTGGTCGCCGTCGCGGGCGACCCGTACTTCAGCACCCGCCAGAAGGCGGTCATGACCGGCTTCTGGGCGCTCACCCTGGCCGCCGGCCCGCGCGCCTTCCCGTCGCTGTGGAGCTGGTTCCAGCGCCGCCAGACGGGCTGGCACCGCGTGGGCGAGCAGGTCACCGGGGCGGCACGTCCGGCCCCGGCAGCGGTGGCGGCGGGCTGAGGGCGGCCTTGAGCGCCCGGGCCCGCGCGCGGCGGGCGGCACCGGCAACAGCACCGGCAGCACCGGCAGCAGCAGCACCGGCGGCAGCACCGGCAGCAGCAGCACCGGCGGCAGCACCGGCAGCAGCAGCACCGGCGGCAGCACCGGCAGCACGAGGACACCGGCGGGGCCGTCCAGGCCCCGTTCAGCAGCGGCAGACAGGATGTGACCAGTGATCGGCAGCTACCTCTCCGTCCTGCGGCGGCGCGCGCTCCTGGTCGCGCTCGTGACCGCCCTGGTGGCGCCCCTGGCCTTCCTGGCGCTGACCGCCGGCGGGCGCTCGTACCAGTCGGTGGCCGTGGTGCAGGTCGGCAGCCGGCTGGCGGCCGGCGTGGTGGGCCTGGACACCCCCTACGAGGACGCCGAGACCCTGCTGGCCACCGAGGTGCAGTTCTTCGAGGGCGACCGGGTCGCCGAGGCCGCGCGCACCGCGCTGGCCGCCGAGGGCTGGAGCGGCAGCGCCGAGGAGCTCAGCGCGCAGGTCACGGCCACCGGCCGCGGGCTGTCCAACCTCATGGACGTCACCGGCACCGCCTCCACCCCCGAGCGCGCCCGCCAGCTGACCGACGCGTTCGTCACCGCCTACGTGCAGACCCGCCAGGACAGCCAGCGCGACGCGGTGCAGGCCGTCGTCGACGACCTGGAGGCCCAGCGCGACCAGGCCGAGGCCCAGCTGGCGGCCCTGGACTCCGCCCCGGCCGGCGCGGCCGCCGAGCGCGACCGCGCCTCGGCGCAGTCCTGGTACGACTCGCTGACCGACCAGATCGAGCGGGCCCGCCTGCGCCTTTCCGTGGACACCAGCGGTGTCGCGCTCGTCTCGCCCGCCTCGGCCGCGGCGCGCACCGAGTCCACCGGCGCGCCGCTGGCGGCGCTGCTGTCCCTGGCCGGCGCCCTGCTCGTGGGCTGCGGCGCGGCGCTGGTCCTGGACATGCTGCGCGACCCGGTGCGCACCCGCGCCGAGGCGCAGGAGCTGCTCGCCGCCCCGGTGCTGGGCGTGCTCGGCGCGCCGGGGGCCGGCGCGGGCGTCGCGGGCGGTGCGGCGGCCGCCGCGGCCCGCGGGGTGCGCCTGCGCCTGGAGCACCTCAACGGCGGCACCGCCCCGCGCACCGTCGCCGTGACGGCGCTGCCCTCCGACGCCGCCGACGCGGTGCGCGTGGCCACCTCCCTGGCCGCGGCGTGGGGCCGCACCGGGCTGCGCGTGGCCCTGATCGCCGACCCGTCGGCGGAGGCGGTGCGCACCGCGGCGGGCCCGCTGCCGCCGGACGGCGACGGCGGTGAGGTCGGCGCGGGCCTGGGCGCGGCGCAGACGTCGCTGCCGGGGGTCTGGCTGGTGCCCTCGACGACCTCCGAGGCGCGCACCGGCTTCAGCGACCACCCCTCGCCCGACGCGGTGCTCAGCGCCCTGCGCCGCTCGTGCGACGTGGTCGTGCTGGTGGACACCCGCCCCGAGGCGCCCGACACCGCCGCGGTCGCCTCCCTCGTGGACGCCGTGCTGGTCGTGTGCGCCCTGGACGTGACGCCCTCCAAGCAGGTCACCGCCCTGACGCGCTCCCTGGAGCAGTACGGCGTGCGGGTGGACGGCGTGGTGCTGACCCGTCGCGGCCCGCACGGGCAGCACCGCCGCCCGGGCCGGGCCGCGGCCGCGGGCGCCCCCGGCGCGGGTGCGGTGCCCGCCGCGGCGCGCGAGGACCAGCGCGACGGCTCCGTCGTGCGCGAGGCGCTGCCGCAGGCGGCGGGCTCGCACACCGCCGGCCGCGCGCGCGCCGGCCGTTCCACCAGGCAGTGACCCGCAGGGTCCAGGACGACGAGGACGACAGCCCATGCACCGCTCGCCCGACGACCCCGCCGGGGCCTCCGGCTCCGCGCGCGCACGCGTGCCCGCCTCCGCCGCGCCGGCTGCCCGGCCGGCGGGGGTGACGCTGCCAGCGCCGGTGCCGGTCGGGGGCACCACCGTGCACCCGCTCACCCGCGAGCAGGCGGTGGCCGCCGTGGTGGGCTGGGCCGCTGCGGGCGAGAGCGCCCTGGTGGTCACCCCCAACGTCGACCACGTCGTCATGCTCGAGCACGACGCGGCCTTCCGCCGCGCCTACGGCTCCTCGCGCCTGCGCCTGTGCGACGGCATGCCGCTGCTGGCGCTGAGCCGGCTGGCGGGCACGCCGCTGCCCGAGCGGGTCACCGGCGCGGACCTCTTCCTCGACGTGTGCGCCGCCGCGGCGCAGCGGGGCCTGCGCGTCTTCGTCGCCGGCGGCATGCCCGAGGTCCTCGAGCGCGGCACCGCCGCGCTGCGCGCGCGCTTCCCCGGCCTGCGCGTGGACGGCTGGAGCCCGCCGCTGGCCTTCGAGGGCACCGAGCACGACGAGGAGCTGCAGCGGCGCATCGCCGCCTCCGGCGCCGACGTGGTCATGGTCTGCTTCGGCGCGCCGCGCTCGGAGGTGTGGGCGGCGGCCCAGCGCGAGCGCCACCAGGCCGTGTACCTGTGCGTGGGCGCGGCCATCGACTTCGCCGCCGGGGCGAAGAAACGCTCGCCGCTGTGGGTGCAGCGCGCGGGCATGGAGTGGGCCTACCGGCTGCTGCAGGAGCCGGGCCGGTTGTGGCGGCGCTACCTGCTGCGCGACAGCGCGTTCTTCGGGATCGCCGCCCGCCAGCTGAGCACCTCGCGCTCCGGGCGCGCGTGAGCACGTCCACCCCGCGCACCACCGCCGCCGACGTCCCGGCACCGCGGCGCCCGCGCCGCCGGCGCACGTGGCCGCTGGTGGCCGCGGGCGTGGCCGGCGCGCTCGGGGTGACCTCCTGGCTCGTGGCCGAGGACCGCCCGGCCCCCGGCGACGACGGCCCGCGGGTGCTGTGGTCGGGCTCGTTCGACCCCGCGCCCGGCTCCACCTGGGAGGAGGAGTCCGGGGTCGTCGTGGCCAGCCGCACCAGCGCCGAGGTCGTCGAGGAGGGCCCGGAGGGGCGCCGGGACGTGTTGCGGGTCACCTTCGGCGAGGACGGCTCGCGCTGGGGCGCGGACTACCGCCACTCCTTCGACGCCCTGGGCGTCGGGCCGCGCGAGGAGGTGCGCTTCGGCTACGACGTGTACTTCCCCGAGGACTTCGAGTTCCGCGGCGACGGCAAGTTCGGCGGCCTGGCCGGCATCGACGAGGGCGTCGAACCGCTGGAGACCTCCTCGGGCGGCTCGTACGACGAGGGCTCGTTCTCGGTGCGCGCCATGTGGCGCGAGGACCGCAGCGTGGTGATGTACCTGTACGCGCGCCACGGCGACGGCAAGGACTTCGAGGACCCGGCCAACTACGGATACGGCATCGTCGAGAGCTTCGAGAACCCCGACGGCAGCACCGCGGGCGCGATCGAGCCGGGCAGGTGGCACCGCGTGGAGCACCGGGTGAGGATGAACACCCCGGGGCGCGACGACGGCGTCTACGAGATGTGGATCGACGGCCACAGGGGCGTCTCCGTCACGGACGTGCAGTACCGCACCGCCGCGCACCCCGACCTGCGCGTCAACCAGATCTTCTCCGCGTGGTTCTTCGGCGGGGACTCCTCGCAGTACCCCACGCGCGTCAGCGAGCTCTACACCGACGACTGGGCGCTCACCGACGGGTCCGCGGCCGCGGACGGCTGAGACCCCGCACCGCCGCGGGGCGCTGCCGGCCGGCGCGCTCAGCGCGGGAGCGCGGTGCTGCCGGTGGTGGCGCGCCCGTCGGGAGCCGGGGCGGGTGCGGTCGAGCGGCGCAGCGACGTGAAGGCGCCCAGCAGCACGACCGCGCCGGTCATCTCCAGCACCTCCTCGGCGTGCATGAGGACCACGTACCCGTGGCGCTTGGTGTCGCCGTCCCACTGCGCGGCCTCGAGCACCTGCGACGTCGTCCAGCACGCCCCGGCGAGCACCAGCAGGGCCAGCACGCGCGGGTGGCGGGTGCGCAGCGCGCGCACCAGCACCAGGGCGAGCAGGGCGGCGAGCAGGGCGACCGGGGCGTAGAGGACCTGCCAGTCGACGCCGGTGGAGTCCTCGAACGTCTCGTGCAGCGCGAGGAACTCGTCGGCGGCGAGCAGCACCAGCAACCCGGCGGTGAGCGTGCAGGCCGTCCCGGTGCGCCGCGCCCGCCAGGCGGCGACGGCGGCGGCGAGCACCAGCAGGGCCGACCAGCCGGCGGCCAGGCCGTGCTCGCGGTCCAGGTGCAGGAGGAGCGCGGCGGCGGAGCGGTGCGGCAGCAGCGCGCTGGCCACCCCGCCGAGCACGACCACCACGGCGCTGACGAGCGCGGCGACGCGCACGAGCCGCTGCGCGAGCAGGTCGGCCACGGGCTCGGCGAGGGGCTCGAGGAGCAGCCGACGGGACGGCGATGACGGCTGCGAGGTGAACACGAGGTGGACCGTGTCACTCCGTGAGGTGAACCGTCAATCGGGGTCACCCACGAGGCACAGCCTCGTCACGCTGCGCGCAGAAGCGTCCGCCGATCGGCGCAGCGCCCCTCCACGGCGCCCGCCGGTCACCGGTGCGCCCGGCGCTCACCCGGACGGGTGAAGAAACCGCGAGCGCGCTGTAACGCTCAAGGCCGCTCCGGCGATGCCCGACCTTCTTGGGGACAGCAACGGCGGGGGAACCGCCGGCACGCGAAAAGGCAAACCCACCGCGAGGTGGGGGCGCAAAGCCACGGAGCTCTCGGAGCGAGCCGGGTTACCGAAAGTGAGGACGAGCTGTCGCGTCCTGCCACTCGGAACGGCGTGGAGGACAGCACCATGGAGAAGAACCGCACCAAGCGAAGCCGCCTGCCCCGCGCGACCGCGGCGCTGGCGCTGAGCCTCGGCGTCCTCGGCGGCGTCGCGGCCGGCACGGTCCCGGCCACCGGTACCGCCCAGGCGGCCACCACCGGCGCCCGCACCCTGCAGGACTTCGTCGCCGGCGGCGGCGTGCAGGACTCCCCCGAGAACCTCACCTCGCCCGCCCCGGGCGTCTCCCGCGTCCACCTGGACAAGGGGAAGATGAACGGCTACAAGGTGCGCGCGGCCGTGCCCAGCACCGACGAGGCCACCTTGACCTACAAGGTCCGCGTGCCCAAGGACGTCCACGACAAGGGCCTGGCCCTCATCGACCTGAAGATGCCGGGCATGGCCGGTGCGCCGGCGGGCAAGTCCCCCTGGTACGCCTCCAGCGGCGGCACCCTGCAGCCCGACTCGTTCTCGGTGCGCCTGCACGCGCGCAAGTCCAGCCTCTACAACGTCGGGTACCCGTGGTGGGACGCGTACGTGTACGCCCCCTACGCGGCCGGCAAGACGTTCAAGGACTGGGGCATCCAGGTGCCGATCACCACCGGCACCAACGGCGCCGGCTCGCGCCTGCCGATCCCCACCGACCGCTGGTTCGACGTGAAGGTCCACGTCAAGCTGAACACCCCGGGTCAGGACAACGGCGTGCTGGACATCTGGATCGACGGCACGCATGGCATCGCGCTGAAGGACGTGCGCTGGCGCGCGGCGGGCGTGAACACCCCCATCAACCTGTTCATGGCCGAGACGTTCTACAACAACCCCGGTGCGCCGCAGGACGGTTTCATCGACTTCTCGGAGTTCCGCCTGGAGAACGGCGCCGGGACCACCGCGCCGGCGCCCGCGCCGGCCCCGGTGACCACCCCCGCGCCGGTGACCACCCCCGCGCCGGCCCCGGTGACCACCCCGATCACCCCCGCGCCGGCGCACCTGTCGCAGCGCGCCTACCGCGTGGTGCGCAACGGCTGGGGCCCGGTGGAGGTCGACCGCAGCAACGGCGAGAGCGGTTCCGGCGACGGCCGGCAGCTGCGGATCGGCAGCGCCTCGTACACCCGCGGCCTGGGCGTGCACGCGGCCTCCGAGGTCGTCGTGCCGGTGCAGGGTTCGCGCAGCTTCACCTCCAAGGTGGGCGTGGACGCCGAGGTCGGCAGGGCCGGCTCCGTGGTGTTCCAGGTGTGGGACGGCGGCACGAAGCTGGCCGACAGCGGCGTGGTGCGCGGCGGCGCCGCGGCGAAGACCCTCACCGCGGACGTGACCGGGCGCAAGGAGGTCCGCCTCGTCGTCACCGACGCCGGTGACGGCAACGCCAAGGACCACGCGGACTGGGCCGACGCGAAGTTCAGCTGAACCCCGCCCGCGCACGACGGCGCTGCACCCGGAACCGGGCGCAGCGCCGTCGTGCGTGTGGGAGCATCCGTGCGGTGAGCACCGAGACCACGCCCACGTCCTCCCCCGCCCCGGGAGCGCCCGCCCCCGCAGCGCCCGCACCGGCTGCGCCCGCGGCGGTGGACCGCGCGGACGGGGGCGGCGCGGCCCGCCCGCGCGCCGGGCGCCGGCCGGCGGTCCTCGTCTACAACACCGACGGCGTAAACCCGTACGGCGCGGAGATCGCCTCGCTGCTGAGCCGGCGCGGGCTGGTGACGACGCTGCTGGACCCGGGCAACAGCGGCAACCGCCCCGCCGACGGGGTGCGCTGGCGCCGCGCGCTGCCGGAGAACTTCGGCAGCGGCTCGGGCGCGCGCCAGCTGGCGTCCCTGGCGCGCGGCCTGGGCGAGACGGCCTGGGCCAGCCTGGTGCGCCGGCGCGTCGTGCTGGTCTCCTTCACGCGCTTTCCCGTGGAGGACCTCGTCCTGGCGGGGCTGGGCGCGCTGGGCCGCCCCGTGGCGCTCGTGGTGCACAACCCGGTGCCGCGCCAGGCGGAGTCCACCCCGGCGCGCTGGGCCCGCCTGGCCCTGCTGCGCAGCGCGAGCACCGTGGTCGTGCACGCCGAGCGGCTGCGCGCGAAGGTGCACCCGGCGGTGCGCGGGCCGGTGCGGGTGTGCCCGCACCCGCCGTACGCGCAGACCGTCGCGGCGGGCGAGCCGCAGCTGTCCCTGGACCCGCAGCGGCGCTGGGTGGCCTTCCTCGGCGCGCTGCGCTGGGACAAGGGGATCGACCTGGTGCCCGAGGTGCTCGAGCGCGTGCCCGAGGAGCAGCGCCGCCGCCTGGGCCTGGTGGTCTGCGGCCGCGGCGAGCTGCCCGCCGCCACGTGGGAGCACCTGCGCGAGCTGGGCGTGGCCGTGCACGACCTGACCTCCCCCGATCCGGTGCCGCAGGAGGTCCTCCTCGACGTGCTGCGCAACCGCCCGCTGCTGCTGGCCCCCTACGTGGCCGCCACCCAGTCCGGCTCGGTGGTCCTGGCGCTGTCGGCCGGCTGCCGGGTGCTGGCCTTCGACGAGGGCGGCATCCCGGACGTGCTCACCGCCGACGGGCTCGTGCCCAACGGCGACGTCGAGGCCATGGCGCGCGCGCTGGCCGAGGGCCGCGGCGGCACCGCCCGCGAGCCCCTGGAGCGCTGGACGGAGCAGGCCGCCCGCGCCTGGGCGGGAGTCGTGGAGGACCTGGGCTGAGCCCGTCCGCCCGCCCCCGCGCCGGTGGGGGCGGGTTACAGTGTCGCCGGCGACCGGCTGGACCGCGGCGCCGCCCCGTTCACCCGTCCGGGTGGCGTCGGGGCCCGTCGTGCCGGACGCCCGTCGCCGAGGGGGGAACCTGGCTGCGGGCGGGTGCCGCACCCGGTCCGGCGCGCGCACCCCGCCCGCCGAGGACCGGACCACCGACGGACAGTCGAGAAGGGGGAGGACCCAGACCGTGTCGCTCTCCGCCCAGGTGGCCGCCGCGCCCGCGCGGCCGGCGCCGCGCGCGGCCGCGCCCGTCCCGGGACCCGCCACCGCCCCGCCCCCCCGCCCGGCCCGCCCGGCGCCGGCGGCGCAGGAGCGGCCCGGCCGCCTCGTCACCGCCTACGCGGTCTTCGTGATGCTCCTGGGCACGGGCGCCTTCACGTCCATGGTGGGCTTCGACGTGCAGGGCCCGGTCTTCGCCCTGTGGGGCTGCGCCTACGTCGTCGCCCTGGCCGGGCTCTTCGACGACCGCTTCCGCCGCCGCCGCACGGCCGGCGCGCCGGTCCTGCTCGTGGGCGTGGTGCTGCTCACGGCCGCCTCGCCGCTGTGGTCGGTGGCGCCGGACCTGACGCAGCGGCGCAGCATCGGCCTGGTCGGCACGGTGCTCGTGGGGCTGTTCCTGGCCCGCCGGTTCCGCCCGGTGCAGCTGTTCGACGTGCTGCGCCTGACGGTGCTCGTCCTGGCCGTGCTCTCGCTGCTGCTGCTGGCCAGCGGCTCGCCGCTGGCCCTGGACCCCGTCCACGGCACCCTGCGCGGGGTCCTGGTCACCAAGAACACCCTCGGGCGCGTGCTGGCGCTGGGCATCCTCGCCGCCGCCGCCGTGGCCCTGCTGGACCGCGCGCGCACGCGCCGGGCCGTGCTCAGCGCGGTGCCGATGCTGCTGGCGCTGTCGCTGACCGCCTCCACCGGCGGGATGGTCGTGGCGGCCGCGGCGCTGCTGGTCGCCGCCGTGGTGGCGCTGCTGCGCGACCGGCGCGGCCCGGGCGCGCTGGCGGGCCTGGGCGCGCTGGCGGTGGGCGTGGCGTGCGTGGTGGTGCCGCGGCTGAGCGCCGAGACCGTCGCCGGCGCCATCGGCGAGGACGTCACCCTCACCGGGCGCACGGAGATCTGGGCGGAGGCGCTGCGGGCCCTGGCCCAGCGACCGGTCCTCGGCCACGGCTACGGCGCCTTCTGGGCCGCCTCGGACCAGGCGGTGCGCATCCGCACCCGCCTGCAGTGGGACGTGCCCAACGGGCACAACGGCCTGCTCGACGTCGGGCTGGACCTGGGCCTGGTGGGCGTCGCCCTGGTGGGCCTGCTGCTGGTGGGCCTGGTCGTGCGCGGTCTGCGCGACCTGCGCGCCGGGCGCGCCGCCGCGGGCGCGCTGCGCCTGGCGGTCGCCGGCATCACCGTCAGCGCCAACCTCGTGGAGACCGGCCTGCTGCAGCAGAACACCCTCTACACGCTGCTGCTGGTCGCCGCCCTGGCCGCCGGCGATCCGCGCCGCGTCGGGGCCCGCCGGCGCGTCGGGCGCGCCGAGCAGCGTCGCGCGGCGCGGCCGATGCCCTCGTGAACCGGCTGCGCGGCCTGCTCCAGCGGGGGTTGCGGGCCTCGCGCGGGCGCAGCGCGCGGGCGATGTCCTGGGCGATGGTCGGGCAGGTGACGGCGGTGGTCTCCTCCACCGCGAACTTCCTGCTGCTGGCCCGCCTGGTGGGACCGGCCGAGTACGGCCTGATCGCCGGCAGCTGGGCGCTGGTCCTGGCCGTCTCCCCCGTCGCCGCGCTCGGCTCCGACCGCCTGCTCGTGCGCGACGTCAACGCGCGCGGCGAGCAGCCGCGGCAGGCCCTGGGCACGGCGCTGCTCAGCTGCCTGGTCGGCTGGTTCGTCGTGGTCGGCGCCCTGGTGCTGCTGCGCCCGCTGGTGCTGCCGCAGACGCCGCTGGCGCTGCTGCTGCTCCTGGCGCTGGCGGACATCGTCGCGATGGGCACGGCGGTGACGGTGACGGCCCTGTGCTTCTCCACGGGCGCCGCGCGCGCCGCGGGGATCTCCGTGGTGGCCATCAACCTCACCAAGCTGCTCGCCGTGGTGACCTTCGCGCTGGTGGGCAGCGGCGACCCGGTGCAGTGGGCGGCGACGTACGCCGCGTTCGCGCTGGTCTCGGCCGGCGGGCAGCTGGTGTTCGCGCTGCGGCGCTTCGGCCGGCCCACGGCGCGCGGCTGGAACCTGCTCACCCGCGCGCGCGAGGGGCTGCCCTACACCGGCAGCGTCGTGGCCGGGGTGGTGCAGAACGACGCCGACAAGACCCTGCTGCTGCGCAACGGCCTGGCCGTCGAGGCCGGCCACTACAGCGTGGCGTACCGCCTGGCGTCCATGGCGTACCTGCCGGTGCAGGCGGTGCTGCAGGCGATGTTCCCGCGCTTCTTCACCCTCGGCGGCGAGGGCGGGATGCCGGCCACCGCGGCGCTGGGGCGGCGGATGATCAAGCCGCTGCTGGTCTACGGCGCGCTGGCGACGGTGGTCCTGCTGGCGATCAGCCCGCTGGTGCCGCTGCTCATCGGCGAGGAGTACCGCGACTCGGCACCGCTGCTGGCCCTGCTGGCCCCGCTGACGCTGCTGAAGGTGGTGCAGACGGTGACCGGCGACGTGCTCACCGGCGCCGGCCGCCAGCACGTGCGCACCACGTGCGTGGGCTCCACCGCGGCGGTCAACGTGCTGCTCAACCTCACCCTCATCCCGGTGCTGGGCGTCAGCGGCGCCCTGGTGGCCACCTACACCGCCGAGCTGCTGCTGTCCGTGCTGCTGCTGCTGGCGGTGCGCCGGGGCCTGCGCGCCGCGGTGGTGCCGCAGGGCTCGCCGGCCCGGGCCGCCGCCGACCCCCCGCCGTAGCGGGACCGGGCGCCGCCGTCGCGGCGCCCACCGCCGGGCGCCCGCCCACCGCCCCCGCGGCGGCGCGCCGGGCGCTGCCCTCCCCCACGTCCGTCGCCCCGCTGGAGGTCCGCGTGAGCAACCCCGTCACCTTCGAGATCACCGTCTCGCCCACCGACTGGCGCCACGCGGTGCACGTGCTGCCGCACCAGCTGCGCCAGTGGGCCGGGCAGGTCGACGACGTGCAGTTCACGCTGAACCTGCAGCAGCGCGCCGGCCGCTACGGCACCGCCGCCGACGAGGGGCTGCGGACCCTGCGCGCGCTGCTCGACGAGCTGTGCGAGCGCCACCCCAACGCGCACGTGGTGGAGGTGGACACCTCCGACGCCGCGCGCGCCGCGGTCAGCGAGCGCTTCCTGGGCGGGCGGCCGGTGCCGCTGAAGAACCACGACGGCGGCCCGTACTACTCGTACCTGTTCGGCTGGCACGCCGCGCGCAACGACCTCGTCCTGCACACCGACTCCGACATGCTCTTCGGCGGCGGCAGCCAGGCGTGGGTGGGCGAGGCGCTGGAGGTGCTGCGCACGCGCGACGACGTGCTGTGCACCGCGCCGCTGCCCGGCCCGCCCACCGCCGACGGCGTGCTGCCCGAGCGCGTGCGCGCGCAGCACGCGCGCATGGGCGGCGAGCCGCGCCGCGAGCCGCTGGACTCCCTGGCCTACCGCCTGCACGGCTGCAGCACCCGCCTGTGGCTCTTCGACCGCGCCACGCTGAGCCGGCGCCTGGGCGGGATGCCGGTGGAGGCCCCGCGCCTGCGCAGCGCGCTGCGCGCGCGCGTGGAGGGCAACCCGCCGGTGGAGCTGCCGGAGAAGAGCATGAGCCGGCGCATGAACGAGCTGGGCCTGTACCGGGTGGACCTGCTGGGCAGCGGGGCGGGCATGTGGAGCGTGCACCCGACGATGCGCTCGGAGGAGTTCTACGCCGCGCTGCCGGAGCTGGTGGCGCGCGTGGAGTCCGGCGACGTGCCGGACGCGCAGCGCGGCGACTACGACCTCAACGACTCCATGGTCGACTGGACCAGCGCGCGCGAGGCGCTGCGGCGCCAGACGTGGCCGCGGCGGCTGGCGCGGCGCGCGACGCGCCCGGTCCTGCAGCGCGCCCAGCAGGTGCAGCGGGCCCGGGCGGCCCGGTGAGCGGGGCGGCGGGCGGCCCGGCCGCCGCGGAGGTCCCGGTGCGCCCGGTGGAGGTCGTCGGGGAGGTGCGCGAGCTGCACCGCTCCCCCGAGCACCTGGCCGCCGAGCGCTTCGAGGTGAGCGTCACCGTCTGCTTCGCCAGCAACCGCGACACCCTCGGCGAGACGATCGCCTCGCTGCAGCGCCAGCGCGACGCCCCGCCCTTCGAGCTGCTGCTGGTCTCCAACGCCACGCACGACGACTCCGTGCAGGTCGCCCTGGAGGCCGCGCGCGGCCTGCCCGTGCGCGTGGTCGAGTGCGTCAGCGCCGGCTACGACTCCAACGCGCGCAACGTGTGCATGGTGGAGTCGGCGGCCGGCAAGACGCTGTTCCTGGACTCCGACGACACCGTGAACGAGGACTACGTGGCGGCGATGTCCGCGGCGCTGGACACCTCCTCGATGGTCACGGCGGTGTGGGACGTGCGCAGCATCAACGCCGGCCGCTTCCCGGAGCTGGCCGGCGCGCCGGCCGCCGACCCCTCGCGCTGGCCCTTCCGCCACCAGGGCTGGACGTTCGCGCCCGGCGGCACCCTGGGCTTCCGGCGCGAGGTGCCCGAGCGCATCGGCGGGTTCGACCGCACCCTGCTGTTCGGCGCCAACAACGAGTGGTGCTTCCGCGCCTTCGCCGCCGGTCACCCCATCACCGCCGTGCCCGCCGCGGTGGTGCACTACCGGCTGCGCCCGCAGGCGCGCCAGGCGCTGCGCCAGCGCTACCGCTGGGGCGCGTCCGAGGTGGCTGCGGCCAAGGCCGCCGAGGGCTACGGCATGCCGCGGCGCACGGGCCTGCGGGCGGCGGGCGCGGGCACGTGCGCGCGGCTGCTGCGACGCCTGGCCACGGTGCGCGGCTCCTACGACTGGTACGACTTCCTCAGCATGCTCGGGCAGGCCGCCGGGCACGTGACCGGCTCGGTGCGCCACCGCCGCCTCGACCTCTGAGGTCGCGAGCAGGACCCCGGCGGCGCAGCGCCCCGGGCCGGTGACCCGGCCCGGGGCGCTCGCCGTGCCCGGTGGGGGCGCTGCGGCTCAGGAGGTCGCGGCGCTCTGGGGCACGGGCGCGGGGTCCTCGGCCGCCGGCTGCGAGCCGCACGGGCCGGGCGGGGTGCGCCGCCCGCGCCGCGCCCGGCGCACCTCGGCCAGCGCCACGGACACGTGCGCAGCGACCGCGTCGACGAAGGGGTCGCGCAGGATGGAGTTGTGCATCCCCGGCACCTCCACCAGGGACCACTGCCCCGTCAGGTGCCGCTCCCAGCGGCGGCGGTAGGCGGCGTCGTGGTCGTCGGCGGCGACCACGACGAGGACGCGGCCGTCGTAGGCGGGTGCGGAGTAGCGCCGGCCGATGACGATGCCCTGGTGGTGGAAGCGCCGGTAGTGGCCGCGGCCGGGGTCGGGCAGGATCCCGGTCAGGGCGACGGAGACGTCGTCCTTCACGCGCGCGAAGAGGGTCGGGAACGTGCGCGGCGGCATGAGGGCCGGGTCGGGGGCGAAGGAGTCCAGCTCGACGAGCAGGTCCACCTCCTCGCCGGCCGCGCGCAGCTCGCGGACCATCTCGTAGGCGACCAGGCCGCCCATGGAGTGCCCGACGAAGCGGTAGGGGCCGTGCGGCTGCAGCTCGCGCACCACGGCCAGGTGGCGCCGGGCGATGCGCT
Organism: Kineococcus gypseus; assembly: GCF_050871305.1. Taxonomy (NCBI): domain Bacteria; kingdom Bacillati; phylum Actinomycetota; class Actinomycetes; order Kineosporiales; family Kineosporiaceae; genus Kineococcus; species Kineococcus gypseus. Next base: position 38,989 of record NZ_JBJLRD010000006.1, read on the forward strand.
CGATCGACCAGTCGGGCAGGGCGCGGTTCTCCAGGCCGTTGGCCTGCAGGCCGAACACGGGGCCGGGGTGGTCCACGCGGTGCGCCAGCGTGCGCAGGGCCACCGCGGCGCTGCCGGCACCGGCGACGAAGAACAGCGGCGAGGCGTCCTCGCCGTCCCCGGCGCCCTCGCGGGCCGGGCGCAGCGGGACCAGGGTGGGCCGCTCGTTGCGCACGGTCCGGCGCGAGGCGGCGGCGAACTGCGCCACGGTGGGCGCGCTGACCAGCAGCGCGGTGGTCACCGGCACGCGGGGGTTGTCCAGCAGGTCCGTCATGCGGGCCACGAGCGCCTCGGCGGCCAGGGAGTCCCCGCCGAGCTCGAAGAAGTCGTCGTGGACGCTGAACTCCTGCAGCTCCAGCACCGCGGCGAACTGCTCGTGCACGACCTGCTCCCAGCTGGAGCGCGGGTTCTGGAACACGGCGGTGGAGGTGGGCGGCTCGGGCAGGCGGGAGCGGTCCAGCTTGCCGCGCTCGGTGCGCGGCAGCGCCTCCAGGAACACCACGTGCGCGGGGACCATGTGCGCGGGCAGGTTCTCGCGCACGACGGCGCGCACCGCCGACGCCTGCGGGCGCGCGCCGGTGGGCACCACGTAGGCGACCAGGACGGTGCGCCCGGTGCGCGGGTCGGGACGGCCCACGACCACGGCCTCGCGCACGTCGGGCTGGGCGAACAGCAGGGCGTCGACCTCGCCGGGCTCCACGAGCAGCCCGCGCACCTTCACGCTGTGGTCGGTGCGCCCCAGCAGGCGCAGGCACCCGTCCTCGTCCAGCGAGCCGACGTCGCTGGTGAGGAAGGAGCGGGTGCCGTCGGGGTTGTCGCGGTAGACCTCCGCGGTGCGCTCGGGCGCGCCCCAGTAGCTGCCGGTCAGCCACGGGGAGGTGACCACCACGCGGCCGGTGCCGTGCGGGTGGCGCGCGCCGTCCTCGTCCTGCACCTCGAAGCGCGCCCCGGGCACGGCGAAGCCCACCGGGGTGGCGCCCTGCGGGGAGGGGTCGGCCGGGTCGAGGCGGAACTCGGCCATGAGCCAGGTCTCGGTGGAGCCGTAGCGGTTGCGCAGCACGCAGCGCGGGCCGACGGCGGCGCGGATGGTGCTCAGCTCCCCGCCGTGCACGGTCTCGCCGGCCACCGTGACGCTGACCAGGCCGTCCATGCGCTCGCCGGGGGCCAGGGCGGCCATCGCCCCGCGCAGGATCGCCGGGGAGGCGTGCAGGACGTCGACGCCGGTGCGGCGCATCCAGGCGGGCAGCTCGGCCACCGAGCGGCGCCGCGGGTCGAACAGCTCCTGGCGGGCGCCGACGAGCAGGCACGCCAGGGTCACGCCGATGCCGGCGCTGAAGGCCATCGGCAGCAGGTGGGCCACCACGCTGCCGGCGTCGTAGCAGCCGGTGCCCAGGGAGTTCACCCAGGCGTCGTGCAGGATCGAGCGGTGGTCGCACGCCACGCCCTTGGGCCGGCCGGTGGAGCCGGAGGTGTAGACGATCACCGCCGGGTCCTGCGGGCGCGCCGGGACGGCCAGCAGCTCGGCGGCGGCGGCGAGGTGGTCGGCGCCGGCCGGGGCGGCGGGGTCGGAGTCGGGGTCGATCACCGTGGGCACGACCTGGGCGGCGACGTCGGCGCGCCGGGCGTCGCTGACGCACACCGTGGCGCCGGCGGGCTCGACGTAGTGGCGCAGCCGCTCGGCGGGCGTGGTGGGGTCGAGCACGACGACGGGGCTGCCGCTGGCGATGACGCCGAGCACGGCGGCCACGGCGCCCACGTCGTGACCGCGCAGCACGGCCACCGGCCGCCCGGCCGCCCCCGCGGCCAGCACGGCGGCGCGCACGCGCGCGGCGCGCACGAGCAGGTCGGCGCCCGTCAGGCGCTGCTCGTCGTCGGCGGCCAGGACCCTCTCGGCGGCGTCGAGCGCCACCTCCACGATGCGCGGCACGAGCGTGCCCGCGGCGTGCTCCTCTGTCAGCGGCGCGACCATGTGCGGCTACCCCCGGTCAAGATGCTCGGACCGCTCCCCCCCGGAGCGCCCCGCGCACCATAACGCGCCCGGCCCCACCCGCGCCCGGGACTCCCGCCGGGTCACCCGGGTGCACCCCTGCCGTGCTCTCGCGCGGACGCGCTGCGTGACCGGCGCGGGGGCCGCGCAGGGGCCCGCCGGGCGGCCCTCAGCCCGGGGCGTGGAAGCGCTGCTGGGCGGCCTCCAGGCCGTGCACGAGCAGGTCCTCGACCGCGTCGGCGGCGTCGACGAGCAGCATCGGCACCTCCTTGCGCTCGGCCGCGGAGAACTCGCGCAGCACGAAGTCCGCCGGGTCCTGCCGGCCCGGCGGGCGCCCGATCCCGACCCGCACGCGCGCGTAGTCCTTGCCGCGCAGCGACTGCGAGATCGAGCGCAGGCCGTTGTGGCCGCCCTCGCCGCCGCCGCGCTTGAGCCGGACGGCGCCGAAGGGCAGGTCCAGCTCGTCGTGCACGACGACCACGCGCTCGAGCGGCACGTCGAAGTACGTCGCCAGGCCGGCCACCGGCCCGCCGGAGAGGTTCATGTAGGAGGTGGGCGCGGCCAGGACCGCGCGCGGTCCCGGCGCCCCGCCCGGCGCGGTGCCCAGGCGCACCTCGGCGACCCGGGCACCGGCGCGGTGGCGCTTGAGGGAGGCCGACGCGCGGCTCGCCAGCTCGGCGAGCACCATCTGCCCGACGTTGTGCCGGGTGCGCTCGTGCTCGGGGCCGGGGTTGCCCAGCCCCACGACGAGCCACGCGTCGCTCACGCTCGTCCTCCCGGTGCGGTGCGGTGCCGGCTCAGGACTCGGCGGGGGCCTCGGCGTCCGCGTCGGCGCCGCCCTGGTCGTCGGAGCGGGCCTCCTCGCGCACGATGCCGGCCTCGGCCTCCAGGGACTCCAGCTCCGCCTCGACCTGCGCGGCGCTGGCGGCGGCCTGCACCACGACGACGAGCTGCTGCGGGTCGCCGGCCAGGGTGGCGCCCTCGGGCAGCGCGACGTCGCCGGCGGCGACCTGGCTGCCGGCCTCCAGGCCCTGCACCGGCACCTCGATCGCCTCGGGCAGGTGCGTGGCCTCGGCCTCCACCGACAGGGTGGTCAGCTCCTGGTTGACGATGGTGTCGGCCGCGGCCTCGCCGGTCAGCGTCAGCGGCACGTCGACGGTGACCTTCTCGCCGCGGCGCACCACGAGCAGGTCCACGTGCTCGATGAAGCCCTTGACCGGGTCGCGCTGGACGTCCTTGGGCAGGGTCAGGTGGCGCTCGCCGTCCACGACGACGTCCAGCAGGACGTTCGCCTGGCGCAGGGCGATCATGGTGGCGTGGCCCGGCAGGGTCACGTGCAGCGGCGCCTCGCCGTGGCCGTACACCACGGCGGGGATCTGGTCGGCGCGGCGGATGCGGCGGGCGGCGCCCTTGCCGAACTCGGTGCGCTTCTGGGCGGACAGCTGGGCCTCGGCCACGGGGTGCTCCTCGGGGTGGGTCTGCTCGGACAGGCCCCGGGAGGGCGCGGGGCACCCGTCCACCGCGTCGATCACGGATGGGCGCGCAGCGCCGTCCCTCGCCGAGGCAACCGGACCCGAGTCTACCCGCGCGCGGGCGGGCGGCCGACCGCGAGCGCGCCGCCCGCGGCCGGCACCGCCCGGCGGCTCAGCTGTGCCCGTCGAACAGGCTGGTCACCGAGCCGTCGTCGAAGACCTCGCGGATCGCGCGCGCCAGCAGCGGCGCGATGGACAGGGTCGTCAGCTGCGGGAAGCGCTGCGCCTCGGTGATCGGCAGGGTGTTGGTGACCACCAGCTCGGAGATCGGCGAGTTCTTCAGGCGGTCCACGGCCGGGCCGGAGAGCACCGCGTGGGTGGCGGCGGCGATGACGTCGGCGGCGCCGTTGGCCTTCAGCGCCTCGGCGGCCTGCACGATCGTGCCGGCGGTGTCGATGAGGTCGTCGACGAGCACGCAGGTGCGGCCCTCGACCTCGCCGACGACCTCGTGCACCTTCACCTGGTTGGGCACGTTCGGGTCGCGGCGCTTGTGGATGATCGCCAGCGGGGCGCCGAGGCGGTCGGACCACAGGTCGGCCACGCGCACGCGGCCGGCGTCGGGCGAGACGATCGTCAGGTTCGAGCGGTCCACCCGCTTGCCGACGTGGTCGGCCAGGATCGGCAGCGCCCACAGGTGGTCCACGGGGCCGTCGAAGAAGCCCTGGATCTGGGCGGTGTGCAGGTCCACGGACATCAGGCGGTCCGCGCCGGCGGTCTTGAACATGTCGGCGATCAGGCGCGCGGAGATGGGCTCGCGCCCGCGGCCCTTCTTGTCCTGGCGGGCGTAGCCGTAGAACGGGGCCACCACGGTGATGCGCTTGGCGGAGGCCCGCTTCAGCGCGTCGACCATGATGAGGTGCTCCATGATCCACTGGTTGACGTTCGCGGTGTGGCTCTGGATGACGAACGCGTCGGAGCCGCGCACGCTCTCCTCGAAGCGCACGTAGATCTCCGAGTTGGCGAAGTCGTAGGCGCTGGTGGGCACCAGCTCGGCGCCCAGCGCGGCGGAGACCTCCTGCGCCAGCTCCGGGTGCGCGCGCCCGGAGATGAGCACCATCCGCTTCTCGCCCGTGGTGGTGATGCCGGTCATCGCTGGTTCTCCCTGCCCTCGGTGGTGGCCCCGGTGGTGGCCCCGGTGCCCCTGGTGGTGCCCGTGCCGGTGGTGCTGCTCGTGCCGTCGCGGCCGTCCTGGCCGTCGCGGTCGGCGTGGTCGTCGGCCGCGCCCCCCTGCGCCCGCAGCGCGGCCTCGGCGGCGGGCGTGCCCGGTCGGTTGCGCACCGTCCAGCCCTCGAGGTTGCGCTGCGGGGCCACGCTGATGGCCAGCGCCCCGGCAGGCACGTCCTTGCGCACGACGGTGCCGGCGCCGGAGTAGGCGCCGTCGCCGACCGTGACGGGTGCGACGTACTTGGTGTCCGACCCCATGCGCACGTGCGAGCCGATGGTGGTGCGGGCCTTGCGCACGCCGTCGTAGTTGACGAAGACGGAGGACGCGCCGATGTTCGAGTGCTCCCCGATCGTGGCGTCGCCCACGTAGGTCAGGTGCGGCACCTTCGAGCCGCGCCCGATCTCGGCGTTCTTCGTCTCCACGAACGTGCCGATCCTGCCGTCCTCGCCCAGGACGGTGCCCGGGCGCAGGTACGCGAAGGGACCCACGTGCGCGCCGGCGCCCAGCACCGCGGAGGTGCCGTGGGTGCGCTCGACGACCGCGTCGGGGCCGACCTCGACGTCGGTGAGGGTGCAGTCCGGGCCGACCACGGCGCCGGCGGCCACGCGGGTGCGCCCGTGCAGCTGCACGCCCGGCAGCAGGGTGACGTCGGCCTCCAGCACCACCCCGGCGTCCACCCAGGTGGTGCGCGGGTCGGTGACGGTCACGCCGGCGCGCATCCAGCGGCGCAGGGTGCGCGCGTTGGCCTCGGCGGCCAGCTCGGCCAGCTGCACGCGGTCGTTGACGCCGCGGGTCTCCCACTCGTCCTCGACGGGCAGGGCCAGCACGACCCGGCCGTCGGCGCGCAGCAGGCCCAGCACGTCGGTCAGGTACACCTCGCCGGCGGCGTTGTCGCGGCCCACCCGGCCCAGCGCGCCGCGCAGCGCGGCGGCGTCGAAGGCGTACACGCCCGAGTTGACCTCGCGCACCGCGCGCTGCTCGCCGGTGGCGTCCTTCTCCTCGACGATGGCGGCCACGCCGCGCTCGTCGCGCAGCACGCGCCCGTAGCCGGTGGGGTCCTCCAGCTCGGCGGTCAGCACGGTCATCGCGGCGCCGCCGGCGGTGTGGGCGGCGACCAGCCGGCGCAGCGTGCCCGCCGACAGCAGCGGCACGTCGCCGTACGTGACGAGCACCGTGCCCGACAGGTCGTCCGGCAGGGCGGCCAGGCCGCAGCGCACGGCGCTGCCGGTGCCGGGCACCTCGTCCTGCAGGGCCACGACGGCGCCGGGGTCGGCCTCGCGCACGTGGGCGCCCACGCGCTCGGCCTGGTGGCGCAGCACCACGACGAGGTGCTCGGGGCCGGTGGCGCGGGCCGCGGCCAGCGCGTGCCCGAGCAGGGGGCGACCGCCCAGCGGGTGCAGCACCTTGGGCAGGCGCGACCTCATGCGGCTGCCCTCGCCGGCCGCCAGGACCACCACGGCGGTGGGAGCGGCGGCGGGGGCGGTGGTCTCGGCGGTGTCCTGGGGGGTGCTCACGCGGGGCGCGCTCCTCGCGGGCTCGGGGCGTCTGCGGCCGGGCCGCGCGGCGGCCCGGGGACCGAGGATAACGGCCCGGCCGCCCCGGGCCGACCAGCGCGCTGCGCTCCCGGGAGAGGATTCGAACCCCTACTGGACGGGACCAAAACCCGCCGTGCTGCCGTTACACCACCCGGGACCGCGCCCGGCCCCGCGGGCCGCTCGCGGGGGCCATCCTGCCAGCACCGGCGGCGCGCCCCGCCCGCCCCGCGCGCCGGCCCCGGCGCTGCGCCCGGTGCCGCCCCCGCGCCCCGCCCGGCCGGTGCAGCGGGCAGGATGGGCCCGTGCCCCCCCGCCCCCGCTCCCGCATGACCGGCGGGGAGCGCCGCGAGCAGCTCATCGGCATCGGCCGGGCCCTGTTCGCCGCGCGCGGCGTCGAGGGCACCACCGTGGAGGAGATCGCCGCGCGCGCGGGCGTGTCCAAGCCCGTCGTGTACGAGCACTTCGGCGGCAAGGAGGGCCTGTACGCGGTCGTGGTGGACCGCGAGATCGCCTCCCTGCTGTCGGCGATCACGCACGCGCTCTCGGGCCGCGGCAGCCCGCGCACCCTGCTGGAGCGCTCGATCACCGCGCTGCTGGACTACATCGAGGGCTCCACCGACGGCTTCCGCATCCTGGTGCGCGACTCCCCCGCGGCCGCCTCCACCGGCACCTTCGCCAGCCTCATCTCCGACATCGCCCGGCAGGTGGAGCACCTGCTGGTCGACGCCTTCGCCGCGCGCGGCTTCCCGCCGCAGACCGCCTCGCTGTACGCGCAGGGCCTGGTGGGCACGGTCGCGGTGACCGGCCAGTGGTGGCTGGACACCCGCGAGCCGGCCAAGGAGGAGGTCGTCGCCCACCTGGTCAACCTCGCGTGGAACGGCCTGCGCGGGCTGGAGCGCTCCCCGCGCCTGACGGACCCGGCCCGCCGGCCCGGCCCGGCGCCCGCGCCGGACGCCGGGCCCGCGCCGGACCCGCCGGGGGCGCCGGCGTGAGCGAGCGCACGGGCCCGCCGGGCGCGCCCGCCGGAGCCGCGCCCGCCGGAGCCGCCGGTCCCGCGCCCGCCGACGAGGTGGACCTCATCGTCGCCGCGTGGCGGCGCGAGGCGCCGCAGCTGGACGTCGAGCCGCTGGAGGTCCTCTCGCGCGTGGCGCGCCTGGCGCGGCACCTGGACCGGCTGCGCCGCGACGCGTTCGCCGCGCACGCGCTGGAGACGTGGGAGTTCGACGTGCTGGCGGCGCTGCGGCGCGCGGGCGCCCCGCACGAGCTGTCCCCGGGGCAGCTGGTCGTCCAGACCCTGGTCACCAGCGGCACGATGACCAACCGGGTGGACCGCCTGGCCGGACGCGGCCTGGTGCAGCGCCGCCCATCCCCCGACGACGGGCGCAGCGTGCGGGTGCGGCTGACGGCCGAGGGCGCCGCCGTCGTCGACGCCGCGCTGGCGGACCTGGTGCGCGCCGAGCACCGGATGCTCGCCGTCCTCGACGCCGCCGAGCGGCGCTCGCTGGCCACGCTGCTGCGGCGCGTGGCGGCGCCCTTCGAGGGACCGGGCGCGAGCGCCTGAGCGCACCGCGCCGAGAGCGACGGCGCCCCCGCACCGGACGGGTGCGGGGGCGCCGTGGCGTCCGGGGGCGCCGCGTCAGTGGCGGCGCGTCGGCAGGGCGCGCGTCAGTAGGCGCCGCGCCCGCGCAGGACCGCGCCGGCGGTCTTCCACAGGATCATGAAGTCGAACGTGAAGGACCAGTTCTCCACGTAGCGCACGTCCAGGCGCACCGACTCGTCCCAGTCGAGGTCGGAGCGGCCGTTGATCTGCCACAGGCCCGTCAGGCCGGGCTTGACCAGCAGGCGCCGGCGCATGTCGGCGCCGTAGGCGTCGACCTCGCGCTGCAGCGGCGGGCGGGGCCCGACCAGCGACATCTCCCCGCGCAGCACGTTGAGCAGCTGCGGCAGCTCGTCGACCGAGTAGCGGCGCAGGACGCGCCCGACGCGGGTGATGCGCGGGTCGACCCTCATCTTGAACAGCACGCCGTTGCCGTCGGTGGAGTCGCGCAGGTCCACGAGCAGCTTCTCCGCGTCGGTGACCATCGAGCGGAACTTGAACATGGGGAACTGCTTGCCGTCCTTGCCCACGCGCTGCTGCGTGAAGAGGACCGGCCCGCGGCTGTCCAGCTTGATCAGCGCCGCGACCACCAGCAGCAGCGGGCTGAGCAGCACCAGGGCGACGGCGGCGCTGACGCGGTCCACGGTGGTCTTGGCCAGGCGGCGCACGCCGCCGAGCTCGGGGCGCTCCACGTGCAGCAGCGGCAGCCCGCACACGGGGCGGATCGCCACGCGCGGGCCGATGACCTCGGTCAGGGCCGGGGCGACGACCATGTCGGCGCGGGTGGCCTCCAGCTCCCAGCCCAGGCGGCGCAGCGCGGGCCCGTCCAGCTCGGGGCAGGCGGTGACGGCCACGACGTCGGCGTCCACGCCGGTGACCGCGTGGCGCACCTGCTCCAGGCTGCCGATGACGGGGATGCCCAGCTCGGCCAGCTCCGCGTCCTCCGCGGCCGTGCCCTTCCCGCCGGGCACGCAGGCGCCGACGATGCGCATGCCGTGGTAGGAGGCGCGGTGCAGCTGGCGGGCCATGCCGGCCACGGCGGCGCGGTGACCGACGGCCACGACGGTCTGCCCGGCCTCGCCGCGCGCGCGGCGCGCGTGCAGGCGCTGGCGCACGGCGTAGCGGCACACCAGGGTCAGCACGGCGGCCAGCGGCAGGGCCACCACCACGAAGCCGCGCGCGACGTCCAGGCCGAAGGCCCAGGAGCTGGTGCCCACCAGGGCGACGACGGCCAGCGCGGCGGACAGGACCCGGTGGAACTCCTCCGAGCCGACGCCGAGGAAGCGCGGCTCGTAGGTGCGGAACGCGCCCATGGCCACCACCCAGATGACCGGCATGAGCACCGCGCAGGCCACGACGGCGCGCCCGGAGGTCAGGTCGAGGTCGACCGGCTGGCCGTTGAAGCGGGCGAAGAAGCCGGCGAAGGCGGCCAGCGCGGCGATGGAGGCGTCGAGGGCGACGATGCGCTGCACGTAGGTGCGCTGCCAGGCCGGGGCCCGGCCGGGCACCCCCATCGCGGTGCGCTGCTGCGGCACGAGCAGCCGCTCGCGGCGCGCGGCGTCGGCCTGCCGGTCCGCCGGGGAGGTCCCCAGCAGCTGGTCCTCCAGCTCACCCGGTGCGGTCCTGGATCCGGGCACGTCGCTGATGCTCAAGGTCCCCCCTGGACTCGGTCTCTCGCCGGTGCACCGGGGCGCGCCGGCGTGGCCTGGTGCGCGGAGCCCACCCCCATGGGACCGCGCGGCCCGGCACAGCGTAGGGGAACGTGACCCGGACGGTGCAACATATGACGGGCCGTGAAGGGCCGCCGGAGCGCGGTTGCGCCGGGCGGGTCACCCGTTCGGCGCAGGGCCCGCGCCGGGGCGTGGCGGGCGCTCGCGGGCCTCACTCCACCAGCTCGGAGGCCTCCATCCACACCTGCTCCAGCTGCTCGCGCTCGGCGCTCAGGCCGCGCAGGCGGCCGTCGAGCTCGGCCACGGCGGCCGGGTCGGTGGCGCGCTCGGCGAGCTCGGCGTGCAGGCGCTCCTCCTGCTGCGCCAGCTTGTCCAGCTGGCGCTCCACCCGCGCCATCTCCTTGCGCGCCGCGCGCACCGCGGCGCCGTCGGGGCCCGGCGCGCGCCCGGTGCCGGCCCCCCCGGCGGCGCCGGCACCCCCGCCCGGGGCGGCCAGCTGCGCGGACTTGGCCGCCGCGCGGCGCAGCAGGTACTCCTCCACCCCGCCGGGCAGGTCGCGCACGGCGCCGTCGCCGAGCAGCGCGACCTGCCGGTCGGTGATGCGCTCGAGCAGGTAGCGGTCGTGGCTGACGACGACGAGGGTGCCCGGCCAGCCGTCGAGCAGGTCCTCCACCGCGGCCAGGGTGTCGGTGTCCAGGTCGTTGGTGGGCTCGTCCAGCAGCAGCAGGTTCGGCTCGGCCACGAGCAGGCGCAGCAGCTGCAGGCGGCGCCGCTCGCCGCCGGACAGGTCGCGCACGCGGGTCCAGGCGCGCTGGGCGGTGAAGCCCAGCCGCTCGAGCAGCTGCCCGGCGGAGACGTCGCGGTCGCCCAGGCGCACGTGGCTGGCCACCTTGTCCAGGGCCTCTAGGGCGCGCAGCTCCCCGACCTCCTCCAGCTCGCGCACCTCCTGCGAGAGGGTGGCGACCACGACGGTGCTGCCGCGCCTGACCCGCCCCGAGGTCGGCTCGGCGCTGCCGTCGACCAGCCGCAGCAGGGTGGACTTGCCGGCGCCGTTGACGCCGACCACGCCGACGCGGTCGCCGGGTCCCAGCCGCCAGGTGACGTGGTCCAGCAGCTGCCGCGCGCCGTGGGAGAAGGAGACGTCCTCGAGGTCGACGACGTCCTTGCCCAGCCGGGTGGTCGCCATCCGGGTCAGCTCCACGGAGTCGCGCAGCGGCGGCACGTCCTCGATGAGGGCGTTGGCGGCCTCGATGCGGAAGCGCGGCTTGCTGGTGCGCGCCGGGGCGCCGCGGCGCAGCCACGCCAGCTCCTTGCGCAGCAGGTTCTGGCGGCGCTCCTCAGTGACGGCCGCGACCCGGGCGCGCTCGGCGCGGGTGAGCACGTAGGCCGCGTAGCCGCCGTCGTAGGGGTCGACGACCCCGTCGTGCACCTCCCACACCCGCTCGCACACGGCGTCGAGGAACCAGCGGTCGTGGGTGACGACCAGCAGCGCGCCGGTGCCCGGCGCCCAGCGGGTGCGCAGGTGCTCGGCCAGCCAGGCCACGCCCTCCACGTCGAGGTGGTTGGTGGGCTCGTCGAGCACGAGCAGCTCGCCGGCGGGGTCGGCGGCCAGCAGCGCCGCCAGCGCCACGCGGCGGCGCTGGCCGCCGGAGAGGGTGTCCACGGGGGTCTCCAGGCCGCCGACGTCGGAGGCGGCGAGGTCGCCCAGCAGGCCGGTGACCACGTCGCGCACGCGCGGCTGCGAGGCCCAGGCGTGCTCGGGCAGGTCGCCGAGCACCGCGTCGCGCACGGTGGTGCCCGGCGCCAGCGCGTCGGACTGCGCCAGCAGGCTCAGGCGCAGCCCGCCGGTGTGCGTCACGCGCCCGGCGTCGGGCTCCTGCTGGCGCGCCAGCAGCCGCAGCAGGGTGGACTTGCCGTCGCCGTTGCGGCCGACGACGCCGATGCGGTCCCCCTCGGACACGCCCAGCGAGACGCGCTCGAGCAGGGTGCGCGAGCCGTGCACGACGGTCAGGGCCTCGGCGCTGACCAGGTTGGCTGCGGGCACGGTGCGTCCTCCAGGGGGTGCGGCGGGTGGTGCGACGGGTGGTGCGGCGGGTGGGGGTGGTGCGGGGCGCGGCGCTCAGCCGGCGCGCACGGCCTCGAGCACGCGCGCGCCCGGCACCGGGCCGGTGGCGGTGCGCACCCGCTCGCCCAGGGCGGGGCGCAGGGCGGCGGCCAGGCGGCGGGCGTGGGGCGCGGAGCCGGCCAGCAGGGCGACGGTGGGGCCGGAGCCGGAGACCAGCCCGGCCAGGGCCCCGGCGGCGGCGCCCGCGGCCAGGGTGCCGGCCAGCTCCGGGACCAGCGAGCAGGCGGCCTCCTGCAGGTCGTTGGCCAGCGCGGCGCCGAGCAGGTGCGGGTCGCCGGCGCGCAGCGCGGCCTCCACGGCGCGCAGCCGCTCGCCGGCGTCGGCGGCGGGCGCGGGGCGCCCGGACGCCGCGCGCAGCCGGTCGCACTCGGCGAAGACCGCCGGGGTGCTCAGCCCGCCGCCGGCCGGCACGAGCACCCAGTGGAAGGCGGCGGTGGTCAGCACCGGCACCAGGCGGTCGCCGCGGCCGGTGCCGACGGCGGTGCGCCCGTGCAGGCAGAAGGGCACGTCGGCGCCGAGCTCGGCGGCCAGCTCGCCCAGCGCGGGCAGGCCCAGGTGCGTGCCCCACAGCGCGTCGCAGGCGACGAGGGCGGCGGCGGCGTCGGCCGAGCCGCCGGCCATGCCGCCGGCGACGGGCACGCCCTTGCGCACGCGCAGGTGGGCGCCGGTGCGCACGCCGGTGCGCTCGGCCAGCAGCAGCGCGGCGCGCAGCGCCAGGTTGCGCCCGTCCAGCGGCACCCCGGCCACGTCGACGCCCTGCGCGCCCTCGACCTCCACGGAGAAGCCCTCGGCGGGGTGGGCGGTGACGTCCTCGGCGAGGTCCAGGGCCTGGAAGACGGTGAGCAGGTCGTGGTAGCCGTCCTCGCGGAGCGGGCCCACCTCCAGCAGGAGGTTGACCTTGGCCGGGGCGCGGGCGGTGACGGCCGCCTGCGCGGGAGCGCTGAGCACGGGGTCAGACCCTACGTCGTGGCGCTGGCGCCCCGGTGCGCCGCGATGCGGGCGAAGGCGGCGACGTCGAGCTGCTCGCCGCGCGCGGCGGGGTCCACGCCGGCGGCGCGCAGCGCGGCCTCGGCGGCGGCGGGCGAGCCGGCCCAGCCGGCCAGCGCCGCGCGCAGCGTCTTGCGGCGCTGGGCGAAGGCGGCGTCGACGACGGCGAAGACCTCCTCGCGGGTGGCGGTGGTCTCCGGGGGCGGCTGCCGGGTGAAGGCGACCAGCCCGGAGTCCACCCGCGGCACCGGCCAGAACACCGGCGGGGGCACCGCCCCGGCGCGGCGCGCGCTCGCGTACCAGGCGGTCTTGACGCTGGGCACGCCGTAGGTGCGGCTGCCCGGCGGTGCCACGAGCCGGTCGGCGACCTCGGACTGCACCATGACCAGCCCGCTGCGCAGGGAGGGGAAGCGCGCCAGCATCGTCAGCAGCACCGGCACGGCCACGTTGTAGGGCAGGTTCGCCACCAGGGCGGTCGGCGGCGGTCCGGGCAGCTCGGTGACGGCCACCGCGTCGGCCAGCACCACCTCCAGCTCGGTGCCCGGGCGGGCGCGGGCGGCGACGGTGGCCGGCAGCTCGGCCGCCAGGACGGGGTCGATCTCCACGGCCACGACCCGGTCGACGACCTCCAGCAGGGCCAGCGTCAGCGAGCCGAGCCCGGGGCCGACCTCCACCACGACGTCGCCGGGCTCCAGGCCGGCCACCCGCACGATGCGGCGCACGGTGTTGGCGTCGACGACGAAGTTCTGCCCGAGCGTCTTGGTGGGCCGCACGCCGAGGCGCCCGGCGAGCTCGCGCACGTCGCCCGCGCTCAGCAGGGACACGTGGTGCCCGCCGCGGGGGTCGTGGTGGAGCTCGCCGGGCGCCGGGCCGGGCGGGTGGTGCTCGGGGTCGTCAGAGTCGCTTGCCGCACACGGGCCATTGTCCGGCACCGGCGCGCTGGTAGAGCAGCTTGGCGCGGTAGGTCTGCTCGGAGGCCGAGGCCTGGCTGGGCAGGCCGCTGCCGCCGACGGCGCGCCAGGTGGACACGCTGAACTGGTACAGGCCGTGGTACTTGCCGCTGGCCGAGACGATGCCCGGGTTCCCACCCGACTCGCACGCGGCCAGCGCGGACCAGTTCAGGGAGTCCACGCCGCCGCCGACGGAACCACCGCCACCGCCGGAGGACGCGGTCTGCGCGGGGGCCGCCGCGCGGGCGGGGGCCGGCGCGGGGGCGGGCTTCGGGCGCTCCTTGGTGCCCACGCGCACGACCTCCTCGACGGGCTGGACGTCGACGGTCTCGCCGACGGGGTCGTGCGCGACGCGCACGCCGTCGCGGAAGACGTCGTCGAAGGTGATGGTCTTGGAGCCGTCGACGCCGGCGGTGGCGACCTCGCGCTCGCCGCGGAAGAGGTCGCCGGTCTGCTCGGTGCGGCTGCCGTGGGCGAGGGCGACCTGCTCGGTGCTGCGCGAGCGGTCCACGCGCACGACCTGCACGCGCAGGCCCGGGCTCACGCGCAGCGCGGTGTCCACGGAGACCTCGTCGCCGGGGCGCACGACCACGCCGGTCTCGGCGAGCAGGGCGGTGACGTCGACGGCGGTGGTGGTGACGGCGCGCTCCTGGCCGTCGGCGACGACCACGGCCTGCTTGGGGGTGACCACGTCCAGGGCCAGGCCCGCGCGGCCCAGCGGCTGCGAGCGCGAGGCGGACAGCTTGGCGCCGTCGGCGCGCACGTCGAGGTCGGCCAGGGCCTCGTCGACGGTGCGGGCGGTGGTCCAGTAGGTGCGGCGCTCGCCGTCGAGGGTCAGGGCGAGCTGGCGGCCGTAGCGCACGACGATCCCGGTGCCGTCGTCGACCTCGGTGTCGGCGGAGGGGGCCACGATGTCGTGCGGGCCGACCTCGATGCCCTGGCGCTCGAGGACGTCGGCGACGGTGCCGCCGAAGACGTTCAGCTCGGTGCGGGTGCCGTCGGCGTCGACGGTGACGTCCTTCTCCAAGGCGGTGAAGGCGACGGTGCCGCCGACGACGGCGGCGAGGGCGGTGCCCCCGGCGACCAGCCGCGCGGTGCGGGTGGTGGCGGGGAGGAGGTTGCGCAACTGCACGAGGGATCCTTCGACGTGCTACCCGGGCACGAGCGCGGGCGCGGGCCGGTGCGGGGACCCCCGTCCCCCACGTCGGACGTGGCGCCCGGCCTTCTCGATCCGGCCGACTGCGCGGGAACGTAACCGCGCCGAGACCTCTTCGACAAGTTCCCGTGATCCCTCAAGCGTGATCACGCAGGGTGGTCGCGTCGGCCCGGGACGGCGGCCGGTGGTGGTGCACCGCGAGGAGCGCTGCGCCGCAGCGGTTCCCGGCGGCCCGTGCGGGCGCCGGGCCCCCCGCCGCGGGCGCCGGCGGTGTGAGGCAGCTCACCAGGGGCCGTAGACGGCCTCCGCCGTGGCGGCCAGCTGCCCGCACAGCTCCTCCAGGTCGGCGCCGAGCGTGACGGCCATCGAGCGCACGGTCAGCGGCACGAGGTAGCCGGCGTTGGGCCGGCCGCGGTGCGGCACCGGCGTCAGGTACGGCGCGTCGGTCTCCACCATGATCCTCTCGCGCGGGGCCGCGCGCAGCGCCTCGCGCAGCGGCTTGGCGTTCTTGAAGGTCACCGTGCCCGCGAAGGACAGGTAGTAGCCGGCGTCCGCGCACACCCGCGCCATCGCCGCGTCGCCGGAGAAGCAGTGGAAGACCGTGCGCTCGGGGGCGCCCTCCTCGGCCAGCACGCGCAGGACCGCGTCGTGGGCGTCGCGGTCGTGCACCTGCAGCGCCAGGCCCAGCTCCTTGGCCAGCGCGACGTGCGCGCGGAAGGACTCCTCCTGCAGGTGCCACTGCTCGCGCGGGGTGCGGAAGAAGTCCAGCCCCGTCTCGCCCACCACCCGCACGCGCGGGTGCCGCGCCAGCTCGCGCACCTCGGCCAGCGCGGCGTCCAGCTCGCCGCGCTCGACGAGGCCGGGCACCTCGTTGGGGTGGATCGCCACCCCGCCCAGCAGCTGCGGGTGGCGCTCGACCGCCTCGACGGTCCAGCGCGCGGCGGGCAGGTCGCAGCCGATCTGCACCGAGCGCGGCACCCCGGCCGCCGAGGCCGCCGCGAGCAGCGCGGCGACCTCGGCGTCGGAGGCCTCGGAGTCCAGGTGGGTGTGGTCGTCGACCACCGGCACCGGCAGCGGCTCGGGCGCGGGCGGGCGCTCCCCGCGCGCGCTCACAGCCCCGACCGCAGCCGCTCGGTCTCCTCCTCGACCACGGCCGCCACGTCCAGCTTGGTGAACACCGGCGTCGGCGGCGCCACCGGCGTGCCGGGCACCACCGGGCGCGGTCCCCACTCCGGCAGCGTGGCGCCCTCCCCCGAGCCTCGGCGGTAGTCGCCGGTGAGCACCGGGTACGAGCGCGAGGGGTCGTCGAGGTCGGTGACCTCGCGCAGCTGCGGCATCGGCGAGACGGTGCCGGTGCCGCCGAGCACCTCGTGCACGGCCTGCGCCGAGTGCGGCAGGAACGGCGAGAGCAGCGTGCGGCAGTCGGAGACGGCCTGGGCCGTCACGTGCAGCACCGAGCGCATCCGCTCCGGGTCCGACTCCTTGATCTTCCAGGGCTCCTGCTCGGTGAGGTACTTGTTCACCTCGCCGACCACGCGCATCGCCTCGGCGATCCCGGCGCGCTGGCGGTGCGTCTCGATGAGCGCGCCGACGGTGCCGAAACCGCCGGCGGTGGTGGCCAGCACCGCGCGGTCGGCGTCGGTGAGCTCGCCGCGCTCGGGGATCGAGCCGACGTTCCTCGCGATGAGGCTGGCGGTGCGATTGACGAGGTTGCCCCAGCCGGCGACCAGCTCGGAGTTGGTGCGGGTGGCGAAGTCCTGCCACGTGAAGTCCGTGTCGCTGCTCTCCGGCCCGGCCGCGGAGATGAAGTAGCGCAGCGCGTCGGGCTGGTAGCGGGCCAGCACGTCGCGCACGTAGATGACCACGCCGCGGCTGGAGGAGAACTGCCGGCCCTCCATGGTGAGGAACTGGCTGGCCACCACCTCGGTGGGCAGGTTCAGGCTGCCGAAGCGGCCCGGCTGCCCACCCTTCGCGCCGCGCCCGTCGTAGGCGAGCAGCTCGGCCGGCCAGATCTGGGAGTGGAAGGTGATGTTGTCCTTGCCCATGAAGTAGTACGACTCCGCGGACGGGTCGGTCCACCACGGGCGCCAGGCGTCGTCGTCGCCGGAACGCCGGGCCCACTCCACCGAGGCGGACAGGTAGCCGATGACGGCGTCGAACCACACGTACAGGCGCTTGGCGGGGTTGTCCTCCCACCCGGCCAGCGGCACCGGGATGCCCCAGTCGATGTCGCGCGTCATGGCGCGCGGCTTGAGGTCCTCCAGCAGGTTCTGCGAGAAGTTCAGCACGGTGGGCCGCCAGCGGCCGGTCTCGGCGCGCGTCTGCAGCCACGAGCCCAGCGCGTCGGCGAGGGCGGGCAGGTCGAGGTAGAAGTGCTCGGTCTCCACGAACACCGGCGTCTCGCCGTTGATGCGGCTGCGCGGGTCCTTCAGCTCGATCGCGTCGAGCTGGTTGCCGCAGTTGTCGCACTGGTCGCCGCGGGCGCCGTCGAAGCCGCAGATGGGGCAGGTGCCCTCCACGTAGCGGTCCGGCAGGGTGCGCCCGGTGGACGGCGAGATCGCGCCCATGCCCTTCTTCGCGACCATGTACCCGTTGCGGTGCACGGTGCGGAACATCTCCTGCACGACCGCGTAGTGGTTGCGCGTGGTCGTGCGGGTGAAGAGGTCGTAGGACAGGCCCAGGCCGTGCAGGTCCTCGGCGATGACGCGGTTGTAGCGGTCCGCGAGCTCCTGCGGGCCGACGCCCTCCTGCTCGGCCTGCACGAGGATGGGCGTGCCGTGCTCGTCGGTGCCCGAGACCATGAGGACGTCGTGCCCCGCCATGCGCATGTACCGGCTGAACACGTCGGAGGGGACGCCGAAGCCGGCGACGTGGCCGATGTGGCGCGGACCGTTGGCGTAGGGCCAGGTCGGCGCGGACAGGACGCGGGTCATGCGCCGATCCTAGGGGCGGGCCCGGCGCCCGCCCCCGGCGCGGCGCCGGCCGGCACGGCGAGCGCCGCCGCGTGCCCGGCCAGCTCCACCGCGGCGGTGCGCACCCCGCCCCCGCCGGGCCCGGCGCCCTCGAGCCCGGCGAGCCCGGCGAGCCCGGCGAGCCCGACGACCGCGCCGTCGGCGGCGGCGTCCACGGTGAAGCCGCGCAGGTCGCGCTCCAGGCCCTCCCCGGTGAGCTTGACGACGGCCTCCTTGCGCACCCACACGCGCAGGAACCGCCCCGGCGCGCCGGCGGAGTCGGCCGCGACCCAGGCGTGCTCGGCCGGTGCCAGCACCTCGCGGGCCACCAGCAGGGCGTCGGGCGGGCCGGGCAGGGGCTCCAGGTCCACGCCCACGGGGTGCTCGGCCACCGCCAGCAGCGCGGTGGTCCCGCCGGCCGAGGCCGAGACCCACCGCGGCGCCGCGCCGGGCGCGAGCGCGCGCCGCGGCCCGGGCCCGCCGGGCAGCTGCACCGCGCGCGGGTCGCAGCCGGCCACCGCGGCGACGGCGCGGCGCAGCAGCGCCCGGCGGGCCAGCAGCCGCCCGGCGAGCGCGGCGGGCAGCGCGGCGCGGCGGGCCTCGTCGGCGCCGGCCAGGCGCGCGAGGTCGGCGTCGCCCGCCCGCGGCACCAGCCGCGCCGCCCACAGGCGCACCCCCGGCTCCGGCGACGGCAGCGCCCGCAGGCGCTCGTCGCGCGGGTCCCGCCCGTCGCGCGGGCTCACGGGCGCGCGCCGCCCGCTGCGGTGAGCAGCGCGGCCAGCGTCGCGGCCGTGCGCCGCACCTGCGGGCGGCGCAGCATGGTGTGGTGGTCGCCCGCCACGGGCACCAGCCGCAGCCGCGGCACGAGGCCGGCCCAGCCGAGGTCCTCGCACCCCAGCGCCTCGCGCAGCTCGTGGGAGGTCAGCAGCGCCACGGGGAAGCCCACCGGCTCGGCCCGGGTGCGCAGCGCGGCCAGGCGGTCCTGACCGATGCGCACCCGGCGCACGCGCTCCGGCGAGGGCGGGCCCGGGCGGCCCAGCGGGCCGGTGGGCGCCAGCACCAGCCCGGCGCGCGAGCGCGCCAGCAGCACCCGCGCCCAGCCGCGCCGGGCGGCGGCGCGCAGCCGGGCGGGCGCGCCGGCGGCCGCGCGCGGCGCGCTGGTGTCCAGCAGCACCACGGCCCCGCGCCGCTCGCCGAGCGCGCGGGCGGTCTCCAGGGCCACCAGGCCGGAGGCGGAGTGGCCCACGACGTCCACCGGGCCGCGCGGGAAGCGCTCGCGCAACAGCCGCGCCGCCTCGCGGGCGTCCGCGACGAGGTCGGGCACCCCGCCCCCGGCCGGGGGCATGGGCCGCAGCAGCGTCCACACCGGCCGCTGCTCGTCCACCTGCCGCAGCACGTGCAGCAGCACCAGGCTGCTCGCGCCCTCGCGGGTCAGCAGCACCACCGGCGGCAGCGCGCCGCCGGCGTGCACCTGCACGAGGCGGGCGCCGGAGGCGCCGGTGGCGGCGGCGCGGCCGGTGGAGCGCTCGGCCAGCGCCGCGATGCCGCGCACGGTGGCGTCGGCGACGAGCTCGTGCAGCGGCACGGTGACGCCCAGCAGGGCGCTGAGCCGGCCCACCAGGCGCGCGGCGAGCAGCGAGTCGCCGCCCACGGCGAAGAAGTCGTCGTCCACGCCGACGCCCGGGTCGTCCAGCAGCGCCTGCACGACGACGAGCACGTCCTCCTCCAGCAGCGTGCCCGGGCGCGCCGCGGCGCTCGCCGGACGCACCGAGCCCACCGAGCCCGCCGAGCCTGCCGGGCCCGCCGAGCCCGCCGAGCCGGCCGAGCCCGGGCCGCGGGGGGCGGGCACCTCCGCCGCGCCCCGGGCGCCGCGCCCGGCCGCCTCGCGCACGGCCGCCCGGTCCAGCTTGCCGCTGGCCGAGCGCGGCAGCTCCGGCAGCGCCACGACCGCCTCGGGCACCCACGCGGCGGGCAGCACGCGGGCGGCGGCCTCGCGCACGCCCGGCACCGGCGGGGCCACGACGGCGACCAGGCGCGGCCCGGCGGGCCCGTCGAGCACCTCCGCGCACGCCTCGCGCACGCCCGGCACCTCGCGCAGGGCCGCCTCGACCTCGCCGAGCTCCACGCGCTGGCCGCGCAGCTTGACCTGCCGGTCGCGCCGGCCCAGGTAGTCCAGGCGGCCGTCCTCGCGCCAGCGCACGAGGTCGCCGGTGGCGTACCAGCGCACCGCGCGCCCGTCCTCGCCGGTGCGCACGCCGAAGCGGCGCGCGTCCTCGGGCGCCAGGGGCGCGCCGTCGGCGGGCTCGTCGTAGCCGTCGGCCACGCACGGGCCGCCCAGGTGCAGCTCGCCGGGCACGCCGACGCCGACGCGCCGACCGTGGCGGTCCAGCACGCGCGCCGCGGTGCCCGGGTGCGGGCGCCCGATGGGCACCGGGGAGCGGTCGCCGGGCGCGCGCGGGCCGACGACCTCGGCGGTGCTGGAGACGACGACCTCGGTGGGCCCGTAGACGTCGAGCAGGACCGTGCCCGGCAGCACG
The DNA here is from genome assembly GCF_050871305.1 of Kineococcus gypseus. Lineage (NCBI taxonomy): Bacteria > Bacillati > Actinomycetota > Actinomycetes > Kineosporiales > Kineosporiaceae > Kineococcus > Kineococcus gypseus. The sequence goes on from NZ_JBJLRD010000006.1 coordinate 59,220, forward strand.
GCGTGGTGCAGCGCCGCCAGGGCCGGCGGCACGACGTCGCCGCCGACGCACACCCGGCGCAGCGAGCGCAGCGCCTCCGGGCGCGCCTCGAGCACCGCCTGGTGCAGCCCGGGCACGAAGAAGGCGTCGGTGAGGGCGTGCTCGTGCACGAGGGCGGCCAGCGCGGCCGGGTCGCCCGCCTCCTCCTCGCCCGCCAGCACCAGCAGCCCGCCGGTGGCCAGCACCCAGAACAGGTAGACCGAGGCGTCGAAGGACAGGGTGGACTGCAGCAGGTAGCGCACCCCGCCGTCGGCGAGGACGTCGAGGTAGGACTCCACCCGCGAGACCACCGCGCCGTCGGGCACGCGCACGGCCTTGGGCCGCCCCGTCGAGCCGGAGGTGAAGAGCACGTAGGCCAGGTCCGCGGGGGTGCGCCGCGGCCACGCGCCCTCCGCGGGCGCCTCCCCCGGTGCTGCGGCGGGCGCCGCGGGGCGCCCGGCGTCGTCGGTGGCGACGGCGGCGGCGCCCAGGTCCGCGGCCAGCGGCCCGGCCCAGGCCGCGGCGCCGACGACGGCGCGCACGCGCGCGGCGGAGGCCAGGGCGCGCTGGCGGGCGGGCGGGTGCGACACGTCCACGGGCAGGAACGCCGCGCCGGCGCGCAGCACGGCCAGCAGCGCCACGACGGTGCCGGCCGTGCGGCGGGTGGGCACGGCGACGCGGTCGCCCGGGGCCACGCCGGCGGCGAGCAGCGCCGCGGCCAGGGCGTCGGCGCGCTCGAGCAGCTGCGGGCCGCTCAGCTCCACGGCCCCGGCGCGCAGGACCGGGCCGTCGGCGGCGGCCAGCGCGCGGCGCACCCGCGTGGACAGGTCCTCGCGGGCGGGCTCGCCGGGGGTGCCCTCGAAGGAGCGCACTCGCTCCAGCTCCGCGGCCGGCAGCAGCTCCACGCGCCCCAGCGGGGTGGCGGGCTCGGCGCTGGCCACCTCCAGCAGGCGCACGACCCGCTCGGCCAGGCGCGCGGCGGCCGCGCCGTCCACGCGGGCGCCGTCGTGCTCCAGGCGCAGCACGAGCTCGCGGCCGCGGTCGAGCACCGTCCACGCCAGGTCGGCCTTGGCCGCGCCCAGCGGCAGGTCCACGTGCGCCGCGGCCGGGCCCAGCTCGCCCAGGCGCTCGTCGCCCTGCCGCGCGTCCAGCCACGTCAGGTAGGTGTGCAGCGGCTCGCCGGTGGCCGGCAGGTGCCCCTCGCGGCGCAGCAGGGCCACGACCTCGCCCAGCGGCGGGGGCACGCGCAGCGCCTCGGCGACGCGGTCGCGCACCTGCTGCGCGGCCGCCGGCAGCGTCCGGCCGAGCAGGCCGGGCATCGGCACGGCGACGGTCTCGACGAGGAAGGAGACCGTCCCGGCGGCGCCGGGCACCTGCCAGCGCAGGTCCACGGGCACGCCCACGACGGGCGCCTCGGCGCCGGTGGCCTCCGCCAGCACCGCGCCGACGGCCGCGGCGACCAGCGCGAAGGGCGTCACGCCGTGCTCACCGGCGACGTCGGCCAGCCGGCGCACCACGGCCGCCGGCACGGTGCGCGCGCAGCGCTGCGCGGGCCCGGGCGCACCGGCGGCACCGGTGGTGGACCCCGGGGCCCCGACGGGCGCGCCGCCCGGGCGCGCGCCCGGGTCGGCGCCGGCCAGCGCGGCGGCGTGCGCGCGCACCGCCTCGCGCGCCGCCGGGGAGGACTGCAGCGCGCGCACGGCGCGGGCGGCGTCGCGCGGGGAGGTGGGCCGCTGCGACGGCGCGGGCACCCCGCGCACGGCGGCGTCGTGCAGCTCGCCGAGGTCGTCGAGGAGCACGTCCAGCGAGGTCGCGTCGCACGCCAGGTGGTGCACGACGAGCACGAGCAGGTGCTCCTGCGGGCCCAGGGCGGCCAGCCCGGCGCGCCAGGGCGGGCCCTGCAGCAGGTCCAGGGGCGCCTCGGCCAGCTCGCGCACCCACGCCAGGGCGCGCGGGCCCAGCTCCTCGCGCCCGGCGCCGGCGGGCAGGTCGCCGCTGAGGTCGACCGGCGCGGCCACCGGCGCCGCGGCCACCTCGTCGACGACCTGCACCGGCCCGTCGGCGGTGACGGCCACGCGGCTGCGCAGCCACTCGTGCCGCTCGGGCAGCGCGGCCAGCGCGGCCAGCAGCGCCGCGCGGTCCAGGGGGCCGCGCAGGCGCAGCACCACCGGCTCCAGGTAGGCGCTGGAGGCCGGGTCGAGCTGCTGCAGCACGAACAGCCGCTCCTGGTTGGGCGCCAGCGGGCCGGGCGCGGCGCGGCGCGCGCGCAGCAGCGCGGCCAGGTGGGCGCGGCGGTCGTCGCCGGGCGCGCCGGTGCTCTCGGTGGCCAGGGCGGTCACGGCTGCTCCTCCAGCTGGGCCAGCAGGGCCTCGACCTCGGCGTCGCTGAGGTCGTCCACGCGCGCCAGCACGTCCTCCACGGAGGAGGCGTCCAGCGGCGCGGGCGCACCGGGCGCACCGGGCGGGGCGGTCGGGGGCGCGGCGTCGACGAGCAGGGCCAGGTCGCGCACGCGCGGGGCGGCGAGGAAGTCCTGCAGCTCCAGGCCGGGCAGCAGCTCCGCGCGGATGCGCGCCACGGCCCGGGCGGCGAGCAGGGAGTGCCCGCCCAGGGCGAAGAAGGAGCGGTCGGCGGGCACCGGCCGCCCCAGCAGGTCCTCCCAGATCGCCGCGAGGTGCTCCTCGGCGGCGGTGGCCGGGGCGCTGCCGCCGTGGGCGGCGGCCTCCAGCGCTGCGCGCACCGCCTCCCGGGGCAGGGCGGCGCGGTCGACCTTGCCCGCCGTGGTCTGCGGCAGCGCCTCGACGAGGACGACGGCGCCGGGCACCGCCCACTCGGGCACCCGCGCCAGCAGCGCCTCGCGCAGCCGCTCGGGGGCGTGCCGGCCGGCGGGGTCGGCGTGCGGGGCCAGCTGCACCCAGGCGGCGAGCAGCGACCCGCCCCCGCCGGGGGCGCCGCCGCCGCCAGGGGTGTCGTCGTCGCCGGTGCCCACGGTGGCCACGGCGGCGCGCGCGACGCCGTCGAGGGCCTCCAGCGCCGTCTCCACCTCGCCCGGCTCGACGCGGTGGCCGCGCACCTTCAGCTGGCCGTCGGCGCGCCCCAGCAGGTCCAGCAGGCCGTCGGCGCGCCAGCGGGCGCGGTCGCCGGTGCGGTACCAGCGCCGGCCGTCGACCTGCACGAAGCGCGCGGCGGTCAGCCGCGGGTCGGCGAGGTAGCCGTCGGCGAGCAGGTGCCCGCCCAGCAGCAGCTCCCCCTCGGCCCCCGGCGGCAGGCGGTGTCCGGCGGCGTCGGCGACGCGGGCCGTCACGCCGGCGACCGGCGAGCCCACGGGCACCGCGCCGCCGTGCGCGTCGTCGGCGGTGACCGTGTGCGCCAGGGCCCACACGGTGCTCTCGGTGGGGCCGTACTCGTTGACGACGCGCACCCCGGGCAGCGCCTCGCGGCAGGCGCGCACCAGGGAGGGCCGGCACGCCTCGCCGCCGAGGGTGACCAGCTCCAGGGAGGACAGCTGCCCGGGGGCGGCCAGGTCCAGCAGCAGCCGCAGGTGCGAGGGCACCACGTCGAGCTGGCCGACGCCGTGCCGCTCGACGAGGCCGGCCAGGCGCTGGGCGTCCAGGCGCTCCTCGCGCCGGCACAGCACGACCGTCCCGCCCGTCCACAGGTACCAGGCCAGCACGCCCAGGCCCGCGTCGAAGGCGAGGTCGTGCGCGAGCAGCGCGACGGCGGGGCGCTGCGGGTAGGCGCGCAGCCGCGCGGCGGTGGAGGCGGCCAGCGCCGGGTGGCCGACGACGACGCCCTTGGGCTCGCCGGTGCTGCCGGAGGTGAAGAGCACGTACGCCGGGGCGGCGCCGGGGTCCGCAGGGGCGTCGGGGACCTCGGGGACCTCGGGGACCTCGCGGCCGCCGGCCGCGGTGGTGCCGCTCGCGTCGGCGTCCGCCAGCGCGGCGGCGTCGAGGACGAGGGCGGCGCCGGCGGCGGCCACGGCCGCCACCCGGGCCGGCGGCTGGGAGGCGCCCACGGGCACCGGCACCGCGCCCAGGCGCCAGCAGGCCAGCAGCGCGGCGACGGCGTCGGCCGCGCCGTCCAGCTCCAGCACGACGCGCTCGCCGGGGCCGGCGCCGCGCGCGGCGAGCAGCGCGGCCACGGCCCCGGCGCGCTCCCACAGCTGCGCGCGCGTCCACGGGCCGCTGCCGTCGACGACGGCGACGGCGGCCGGGTCCTCGGCGGTGCGCGCGCGCACCTGCTCCAGCACGGTGGTGCCGGCCGGCTCGCCGGGCGAGCCCTCCAGGGCGTCCAGCCGCGCGGCGTCGTCGGGGGTGAGCAGCGGCAGGTGCGCCACGGGCGCGTCCGGCGCGTCGAGCGCGGCGTCGAGCAGGTGCAGCCAGCGCCGCAGCAGGCCCTCGACGGTGGCGCGCTCCAGGCGGGCCATGGAGTGCACGGCGTCGACGGCCAGGGCGCCGTCGCGGTGCTCGAGGTACACGTCGAGGTCGGTGTAGGCCATGGTCGCCGGGCGGCTGCGGCGGCGGACCTCGCCGCCGGGCACGCGCAGGTCGGTGGGGGCCGGCTCGAGCAGGTTCAGCAGCACGGGGCCCACCTCGGTGCGCACCTCCTCCGGCAGCGGGCGCAGCGCCTCCTCCAGCGGCAGCCACGCGTGCGCCTCGCCGGCCGCGGCGGCGGAGGCGACGCGCTGGACGAGGGCGGCGAAGGTGGGCGCGCCGGCGAGGTCGACGGGCAGCAGGCGGGTGCCGATCGCGCAGCCGACGACGCGGTCGAGCGCGGGCTCGCCGCGCCCGGAGGATGAGCCGGTGAGCACGACCTCGTCCAGGCCGGCCGAGCGGGCCAGCAGCGCGCCCAGCGAGGCGGTCAGCACGGCGTAGGCGGTGGTGCCCAGCTCGCGCGCCAGGGCGCCGACGCGCTCGAGCACCGGCGCGGGCAGCTCGGTGGCGACCACCCCGGCGCGCACGTCGGCGACGGCCGGGCGCGGGCGGTCGTACGGCAGGGTGCGCGCGCCGGTGGCGGCGCCGCGCTCGAGCAGCGGCGCCAGGTGCTCCACGGCCGCGGCGCGCCGGGCCGCGGGGCGCTGCGCGGTCCACTCCACGAGGTCGACGAGCTCGACGCCGGGCGCGGGCGGGTGCGCGGCGCCGTCCCCGCGCACGGCCCCGGCCAGCTCCTCCACGAGCAGCCCCAGGCTCCAGCCGTCGGCGCAGGTGTGGTGCACCACGAGGACGAGGGCCGGGCCGTCGGGGCCCTCGAGCACGCCGGCGCGCAGCAGCGGCGCGGCGGCGAAGTCGAACGGCAGCAGGCCGAACGCGTCCGCGGCGGCGTCCAGCGCGGCGGCGTCCGCGGCCGGCGGCAGGTCCACCACCTCGGCGCGGGCGCGCTCGGCGACGACCTGCACGAGGCCGTCGGCGCTCAGCTCGAAGCCGGTGCGCAGCGCGGCGTGGCGGTCCACCAGGCCCTGCACGGCCGTGCGCAGCGCGGCGGGGTCGGTGCCGCGGGGGAAGGAGAGGACCTCCACGAGGTTGGAGCGCCCGCGCCCGCCGGGCACGTGCTCCAGGTGCCAGAACGACTGCTGGCGCGGGGAGGCCGGCACCCGCCAGGTGCCCGCGGGGCGCGGGCGGCGGCGCAGCGGCGGCTCGCCGGCGCCGCGGGGGCGCTCGCGCAGCGCGGCGGCCAGGGCCGCGGGGGTGCGCAGCGCGGCCAGGTCGGCGACGGCGACCTCCACGCCCAGGGCGGCGCGCAGCCGGGCCACGACGCGCGCGGCGCCCAGGCTCTGCCCGCCGGCGGCGAAGAAGTCGCTGTCGCGCCCGGCGGGCTCGCCCAGCACGGCGCCGAAGGCGTCGACGACCGCGGCCTCGACCTCGTCGCGCGCCCCCTCCCCGCAGCCCTGCGCGCGCGGCGCCGGCGGCAGGGCGCGGCGGTCCACCTTGCCGCCGGCGGTCAGCGGCAGGGCGGGCAGCACGACGACCGCGCCGGGACGCAGGTGCGGGGCCAGGCGGGCGGCCAGCTGCGCGGCGACGCCGGCGGGGGTCAGCCGCGCGCCGGGCAGGGCGGCGGCGTACGCGACCAGGCGCGCCTCGGCGCCGGAGCGGTCGACCTCGACCGCGGCGGTGGCCACGCCGGGCAGGCCGGCGAGGACGGCCTCGACCTCCTCGGGCTCGACCCGCTGCCCGCGCACCTTCACCTGCCGGTCGCGCCGGCCGCTGAAGCGCAGCAGCCCCTCGGCGTCGCGGCGCACCAGGTCGCCGGTGGCGTACCAGCGCTCGCCGGTGGCCGGGTCGGTGCGGAAGGCGGGGTGGTCCGCCTCGCCGGCGTAGCCCTGCGCCACGCACGGCCCGCCGACCCACAGCTCGCCGACCTGCCCGTCGGGCACGGGGCGGCGCTGCTCGTCCAGGACGGCGACGAGCGTGTTCGGGTGCGGGCGGCCGATGGGCACGTCGGTGGCGTCCCCGGGCACGTCCAGCACCTCGTGGACGGTGGCGGCGACGGTGACCTCGGTGGGCCCGTAGTCGTTGAACAGGCGGGCGCCGGGCAGCAGGCGCAGCGAGGCGCGCGCCAGGGCCGGCGGCAGGACCTCCCCGCCCAGGACGACGGCGCGCACGCCGTCCAGGTCGCCGGGGGCGGCCAGCTCCAGCAGCGCCGCGTACCAGGAGGGCACCGGCTCCAGGTGGGTCACGCGCTCGGCGCGCACCACGGCCGCGGCCAGGCCGGGGTCGACGGCGACGGCGTCGGGCACCAGCACGAGGCAGCCGCCGCGCACCAGCGTGGAGAACATCCCGCCGACGGCGCCGTCGAAGGTGAGCGAGCCGTGCAGCAGGTAGCGCACGGGCCCGTCGGTCAGCTGCAGGTAGGAGGCCAGGCGGTGCACGACGTTGCCGTGGCTGACGACGACGCCCTTGGGGGTGCCGGTGCTGCCGGAGGTGAAGAGCACGTACGCGGTGTCCTGCGGCCGCACGTCCGGCTGGACGTCCGGCCGCACGCCCGGCGCCGGCGCACCGGCGGCGGGACCGGCGTCGAGGTCGGCGTCGAGGTCGGCGTCGAGGTCGGCGTCGAGGTCGAGCAGCAGGGTGCCGGCGGGCAGGGCGGCGGCGGCGCGCGACAGGGAGGCGGCCGGGCCGAGCAGGGCGCGGGCGCCGACGCGCTCGGCGACGGCGCGCCAGTGCGCGTCCGGGGCGGCGGGGTCCACCGGCACGTGGGCCGCGCCGGCGCGCAGGACGGCCAGCAGCGCCGGCACCAGCGCCGGCACGCGCGCGGCGACGAGGAGGACGTGGTCGCCCGGGCCCACGCCGGCCGCGCGCAGGGCCGCCGCGCGGCGGGCCACGTCGGCCTCGAGCTCGCGGTAGGTCCAGCGCCGCGCGGTGCCGTCCTCGCGCAGCGCGACGAGGGCCTGCGCGCCGGGGGTCGCCGCCAGCGCGGGGGCCAGGACCGCGGCCAGGGTCGGCACGGGCGGGGCCGTCACCCGTCCGGCGCTCCAGCCCCCGATCGGCGCTGTCGAGCGGTGCGTCCCGTGCGTCATCATCCGTGGGCCCCCCAGCCGTCGCGCCGCACCCGCGGCGTCGCCTCGACGGTAGGTCCGCCCGGGGGCCGCACCCCGCGCAGCGGCCCGGGGACCACACGTTGGGAGGAACCCCCTTGGTCCGGACGGTTCAGCAGCTGGGCCTCCTCTTCGGCGAGCGGCGGGGGCGCTGGGCGCTGCTGCTGGTGCTCGTGGCGGGCACCAGCGCGCTGGAGGCGGCCACCGCCGGCCTGGTGCTCGCGCTGGTGCGCCTGCTCTCCTCCGGGTCGGTGGCCGTGCCGGGGCTGGGCCGGGTGGAGGCCGCCGGGACGGGGCTGGGCCTCTTCGCCGCCGCCGTCGTGGCCGCGTTCGCGCTGCGCGCGGGCCTGGTGGTCGCGCAGGACCTCGTGCTGCACCGCCTGTGCTACGGCGCCGGGGCGCGCCTGGAGCAGCGGCTGCTGCGCGGGTACCTGTCGCTGCCGCCGCGCGAGGCGCGCCGCCGCGGGCGCGCGCAGCTGGTGCGCAACGTGCACGACACGGTCATGACGGTGGTCGAGGAGTGCCTGGTGCCGTGCGTGCTGGCCACCGGCACGGTGCTGCGCACGGTCGCCGTCGTGGCCGTCATGGCCGTCGTCGCGCCCTCGGCGACGCTGCTGGCCGCGCTGGTCCTCGGGCCGCTGCTGTGGCTGGTCTCGCGCGCGGTGCGCCGGCCGGTGCGCCGGCTCGGGGAGACCGTGGAGGAGGCGCTGGGCGAGAGCCTGCGCACCGCCGGCGAGACGCTGGACCTGGCCGCGGAGATCCACCTGGCCGGGCGCGCGGAGGACTTCAGCCGCCGCTTCGGCGACGTGCGCCGGCGCATCGCGCGCGCCGGCGGCGACGAGGAGGTCGTGCGCTCGCTGCCGCGGCTGGTGGCCGAGACGCTGCTGGTCCTCTTCGTCGTCGCCTGGGTGGCGGTGGCGGTCGCGCGCGGTGAGCAGGCCGCGGTGCTGCCCACGCTGGGCCTCTTCGCCTACGCCGCGCTGCGGGTGCTGCCCTCCCTGGTCTCGCTGGTCTCCCTCGTGCACTCCGTGGCGCACTCGAGCGCGGCGGTGGAGGCGGTGGCCGCGGACGCGGCGCTGCTGGGCGAGCCGGCGCCGCGCCCGCCCGCCGGCCCGGCGCCGCGCGAGGTGGCGCTGCGCGGGGTGGAGGTGGTGCTGCCGGAGACGGGCCGCGCGGTGCTCTCCGGGGTGGACGTTCTCCTGCGCCGCGGCGACGTCGTGGCGGTGGTCGGCCCCAACGGCGCCGGCAAGTCCACGCTGGTCGACGTCCTGGCCGGGGTGCTGGCGCCGGCGGCGGGCGCGGTGTCCGTGGACGGCCGGCCGCTGGAGTCGCTGGGCGCGGCGTGGGCGGCGCAGGTGGCGCTGGTCCCCCAGCACGTGCACCTGCTCGACGCCGACCTGGCCACCAACGTCTCGCTCGACCCCTCCGGGCGCGGGGCGTCCGACGCGCGGGTGGCCGGGCTGCTGGGGGCCGTCGGGCTGGGCCCGGTGGCCGAGCGCCTGGGCGGCGGCGCGGTCGGCGAGGACGGGCGCGAGCTGTCCGGCGGCGAGCGCCAGCGCGTGGCGGTGGCGCGCGCGCTGCACCGCGGCGCGGGGGTGCTGCTGGTGGACGAGGGCACCTCCGCGCTGGACGCGCCCGCCCGCGACGCCGTCGCGGAGCTGCTGCGGGTGGGCGCCGCCGAGCGCATCACCGTGCTGGTTACCCACGACCCGGAGCTGGCGCGGCGCTGCACGCGGGTGCTGCGGGTGCAGGACGGGCGCGTGCGCGAGGAGCAGCCGGCCGTCGCGGGCTGAGGCGCTCCGCCGGGCGCGTGTCGGGGCCGCGCCGTAGCGTCGGCGCCGTGAGCGAGAACCAGACCCCCGACCCGACGCAGAACGCCGAGAAGGACCCGGAGACCTGGGTCACCGGCGACGAGCCGATGACCGGCCCGCAGAAGAGCTACCTGCAGACCCTCGCGCGCGAGGCCGGCCGCGAGCTGCCCGAGGACCTGACGAAGGCGAAGGCCTCGGAGCTGATCGACGAGCTGCAGCAGCAGACCGGCCGCGGCCAGTAGCCGGCGGTGGGCGCGGGCCCGGGCGCGCGCTCGCGGCTGGAGTCGGTGACGGTCGACGCCGCCGACCCGGCCGGGCTGGCGCGCTGGTGGGCGCGGGCGCTGGACTGGCGCCTGGGCCACGCCGACGACGGCGAGGTGGACGTGGACCCGCCCGAGGGCGAGCCGGGCGTGCCGCTGGTGTTCGTGCCGGTGCGCGACCCCAAGCGCGCGCCCAACCGCGTGCACCTGGACCTGGACACCTCCTCGCCCGCCGAGCAGCGCGAGACGGTGGCGTTCCTGCTGGCGCACGGCGCCCGCCGCGCCGACGTCGGGCAGGGCGAGGTGCCCTGGGTGGTGCTCGCCGACCCCGAGGGCAACGAGTTCTGCGTGCTGGACCCGCGCCCGCAGTACGAGGGCTGCGGGCGGGTGGCCGCCGTGGTGGTGCAGGCCCTGCGCCCGCAGGCGCTGGCCGCGTTCTGGGCGCCGCTGACCGGCTGGCGGCAGGTGCGCTCGGACCCGTCGGCCGCGGCGCTGCGCGACGGCGGTCGCGGCCCGTACCTGGAGTTCGTGCGCACCACCTCCGCGCACGCGGTGAAGAACCGCTGGCACCTGGACGTGCGCCCGGCCGCCGGCCCGCCGGAGCAGGACCGCGTGGTGCGCGCCGCGCTGGCGGCCGGGGCGCGCCCGGTGGACGTGGGCCAGCACCGGCGGGTGAGCTGGGTGGTGCTGGCCGACCCGGAGGGCAACGAGTTCTGCGTGCTGCGCGAGCGCGGCTGAGCGGCCGCCCCGGCCCGGTGCGCGGGGCGCCGCGGGAGCACCGGGCACCCCTCAGGGCAGCAGCAGCAGCTTGCCGGTGGTGCGCCGCCCCTCGAGGTCCTCGTGGGCCCGGCGCACCTCCTCCAGCGGGTACGTGCCGCCCACGCGCACGCGCAGGCTGCCGTCGGCGACCCGCGCGAACAGCTCGCTCGTGCGCGCGAGCAGCTCGGCGCGGTCGGCGGTGTGCGCGGCCAGCGAGGGGCGGGTGACGAACAGGGAGCCGGCGGCGTTGAGCCGCTGCAGGTCGAAGGGCGGCACCGGCCCGCTGGAGGCGCCGTACAGGGCCAGCAGCCCGCGCGGGCGCAGCGCGGCCAGGCTGTCGTCGAAGGTGGCCCGGCCCACGCCGTCGTAGACGACGTCCACCCCGCGCCCGCCGGTGCGCTCGCGCGCGCGGCGGGCGGCGTCGGCGTAGGCCACGACCTCCTCGGCGCCGGCGGCGCGCGCCAGCTCGGCCTTCTCCGGCGTGGAGGTGGTGGCCAGCACCCGCCCGCCGCGCAGGCGCACCAGCTGCGTCAGCAGCAGCCCCACCCCGCCGGCGGCGGCGTGCACGAGGACGTGCTCGCCGGGGGCGACGGGGTGGGTGCTCGTGGCCAGGTAGTGCGCGGTCAGGCCCTGCAGCAGCACCGCCGCGGCGGTGCGCGCGTCCACGCCGTCGGGCACGGGCACCAGCTCGGCGGCGTCGACGAGCACCCGCTCCGCGCAGCTGCCCGGCGCCTGCTTCCACGCCACGAGCAGGCCGGGCTCGAACCCCTCGACGCCCTCGCCGGCGCGCAGCACGCGCCCGGCGCCCTCGCTGCCCACCGGCGCGGGCAGCGGCTGCGGGTAGGTGCCCGAGCGCAGGTAGGTGTCGACGTAGTTCACCCCCGCGGCCTCGACGGCCACGAGGACCTGCCCCGGGCCGGGCTCCGGCTCGGGCACGTCGGTGACGGTGAGGACCTCCGGGCCCCCGGTGACGGTGATCCGCACGGCGCGCACGGGGCGATCCTGCCGCGCGCGGGGCGATCCCGCCGCGCGCGGCGCGCCCGCGTCAGCCGCCGGTGCTCTCGCGCACGACGAGGTGGTGCTCGGCGACCAGGGTGCGCCCGGGCGCCTCGAGGCCGTCGAGGCGCTCGGCCAGCAGCGCGAAGGCCTGCTCGGCCGCGGAGGTGCGGTCGATGGCCACGGTGCTCAGCGTGGGGGCGCAGTAGCGCGACTCCTCCACGTCGTCGACGCCCACGACCAGCACGTCCTGCGGCACGCGCCGGCCCAGGCCGCGCAGGGCGTGCAGGGCGCCGAAGGCGAGCAGGTCGTTGGCGGCGAAGACGCCGTCGACGTCGGGGCGGCGGGCGAGCAGCTCCAGCGCGCCGTCGTGGCCGTGGGGGCGCTCCCACTCGGGCGTGGTCTGCAGCAGCGCGGGGTCGAAGCGCACCCGGGCCCGGCGCAGGGCGCGGCGGTAGCCGGCCAGGCGCTGGGCGAGCACCGGGGAGCGGTCGGCGTCCTTGTCGCCGAGGAAGGCGATGCGCCGGCAGCCGCGCTGGAGCAGGTGGGTGGTGGCCGCGTCGCCGACGGCCACGGAGTCCACGGTGACGCGGTCGACGTCCACACCCTCGCCGTTCTCCCCGATGAGGACGGCGGGGGTGGTGTCGCGACGGGTCAGGAGCACCTCGTCGGGGATGTTCAGCGGCACCAGCACCAGCCCGTCGACCATGCGCGCGCCGACGCCGTCGGCGACCTCGCGCTCGCGCTCGGGGTCGCCGTCGGTCTGCTCCACCAGCAGGGTCAGCCCGCGCCGGCGCGCGGCGCGCACCAGCGCGTTGGTCAGCTCGCCGTAGTAGGAGCTGGTGAGGTTGGGCACCCCCAGCGCGATCAGGCCGCTGCGGCCCCGGCGCAGCTGCCGGCCCATCGCGTTGGGGCGGTAGCCCAGCTCGTCGATGAAGGCGCGCACGCGCTCGCGCATCTCCGGGCGCACGTGGGGGTGGTCGTTGACCACGTTGGAGACGGTCTTGATCGACACGCCGGCGGCGGTCGCGACGTCCTTGAGCGTCGTGGCTCGACCGGTGGGCACGCACCCATCCTGTCACCGACCGGCCCCTCCCCGCAGCAGTCCGGCCGGGCGCGCTTGACGCGCCGGGGATCCAGGGTGTTTCTTTCTTCCAACGTTGCAAGGAAGCAGGGAGGTCGACGATGACCCGAACGTCCCTCACGCGCAGGAACCTCCTGCGCGCTGCGGGCGCCACCGCTCTGACGGCCGGCGCCGCGGGGCTCACCTCGTGCGCGGCGCCGCTCACCGGCACCGGCTCCGGGCGGCAGCTGGCGTACTGGAACTTCTTCACCGGCGGCGACGGCGAGCGGATGGTCGAGCTCGTCGACGCCTACCGCGGCGAGGCCCCCGACGTCGACGTCACCGACACCACGCTCATGTGGGGCTCGCCGTACTACACGAAGCTGGCCATGGCGTGCGCCGGCGGGCGCGCACCGGACCTGGCCACCATGCACCTCTCGCGCCTGCCCCCGTTCGCCGCGCACCTGCTGGACCCCTTCGACCTCGACGAGCTGGCCGCGCGCGGCATCACGCGCGAGCAGTTCCCCGCCCGGGTGTGGGACCAGTCGCTGGTCGACGGCGAGCTGTACGCGCTGCCGCTGGACACGCACCCGATGGTCCTCTACGTCAACACCGACCTGTGCGAGCGCGCGGGCCTGCTGGGCACCGACGGCGCGCTGGCACCGATCGCCTCCGCGGAGCAGTTCCTCGACGCCGGCCGGCGCCTGGCCGAGGTGACCGGCTCGACGGGGATCTCCTGGGCCGCCGCCGCCGACGGCCTGGCCGGCTGGATGCTGTTCTGGTCGGTGTTCCGCCAGCTCGGCGGTGTCATGGAGCTGCCGCAGGGCGGTACCGCGCAGGTCGACCGCGACGCGGTGGTCTCGGCGTTCTCCTTCCTGCGGGACCTGACCGACGGCACGATCTGCTCGCCGACCCTGGACGGCCCGGCCGCGCCGGCGGTCTTCGCCAGCCAGCAGGCGGGGCTGTTCGTCCTGGGCCCCTGGGAGCTCATCACCGCGCAGAGCGCGCAGGTCCCGTTCACCATGACGCAGTTCCCCGCCCTGTTCGGCGACGAGCCGCTGATCCGGGCCGACAGCCACAGCGTCGTCCTGCCGCGGCACGTCTCGCTGGACGGCCAGCGGCGCGCCGCCGCCTACGACATGGCCGCCTCCATGCTGCGCAACAGCCTGTCCTGGGCGGGCGGCGGGCACATCCCGGCGCTGTCCGCGGTCTCGGAGAGCCCGGAGTTCCTCGCGCTGGAGCCGCAGTCGAACTACGCCGGCGCGGCGGAGTTCGTCGAGTACGACCCGGACGCGTACTTCTCCGGCTCCGGCTCCCAGCTGATGTCCTACGGCGGGCAGCTGATCCTCGGGGTCTCCACCCGGGCGCAGACGCCCGAGCAGGCCACCGACGCCCTCGTGAGCTGGCTCGACCAGCGACTCGCCATCCCCAGCCCGGTCTGAGCCGGCCGTCCCGACAGAGGTCCCCCATGGCCACCACCACGAGCGGTCCCACCCTCGCACCGCCCGCCGCGACGACGCGGTCCCGGCGCCGGACGCACTCCCTGACGACGAACCCGGGCGGGTTCTGGTTCGTCCTGCCCTTCCTCGTCGTCTACGCGGCCTTCACGATCTTCCCGGTCCTCTACGGCTTCGGGATGAGCTTCTTCGACATCAGCCTCGCCGGCGCCCCGACGTCGTTCGTGGGGCTGGAGAACTACGGCGAGCTGTTCGGCGACCCGCAGGTGTGGCGCACCCTGGGCCACACCCTGCTGTTCACCGTCCTGTCCACGATCCCGCTGGTCCTGGTCCCCCTGGCCATGGCGCTGCTCGTGCACACGGGCGTCGGGGGCCAGTGGTTCTGGCGCTTCTCCTTCTTCGCCCCCTACCTGCTGCCCGTCTCCACCGTCGTGCTCATCTGGAACTGGCTGATGCAGGGCGACTTCGGCTTCATCAACGGCGTCCTCGGCTCCCTCGGGCTGCCGACGGTCGGCTGGCTCAGCGAGGAGAGCGTCGCGCTGACGTCGGTGGTCGTCATCACCGTCTGGTGGACGGTCGGGTTCAACTTCCTGCTGTACCTCTCGGCGCTGCAGGCGATCCCGGAGACGGTGTACGAGGCCGCCGCGCTGGACGGCGCGGGCGGGCGGCGCCGGCTGCTCTCGATCACCCTGCCCCTGCTCAGCGGCACCACCGGCCTGGTCGTCGTCCTGCAGCTCCTGGCCTCGCTGAAGGTCTTCGACCAGGCGTACATCCTGTTCGCCGGCTCGGGCGGGCCGGGCGGCGCGGCCGCACCGATCCTGCAGCACGTCTACGACACCGGTTTCGTGAACTACCGCCTCGGCTACGCCTCGGCGATCTCGTACGTCTTCTTCGCCCTGATCATCGTCGTCTCACTCGGGCAGTTCGCCCTGAGCCGCCGCCGGGGAAGGACCGCAGCATGAGCACCCTGACCACCCCCCGGGCCGAGCGGGCCGTGAGCACGCGCAGCGGCGAGGCGGTGCGCCACCGCTCCCCCCTGGCGCTGGCCCTGGTGGTCACCGCTCTCGTGGTGGCCGCCGCGCTGTGGCTGGCGCCGCTGGCGTGGGCGCTGATCACCTCGCTGAAGCCCGAGGGCGAGACCACCGACGTCCCGCTGCAGGTGGTGCCCGACGCCGGCTACACCGGCGACGCCTACACCTCGGTGCTCGGCAACGACAACCTCCTCACCTGGTTCGTCAACTCCACCCTCGTCGCGGTCGTCGTCACGGTGCTGACGGTGGCGCTCTCGGCGCTGGCGGCCTACGGCTTCTCCCGCTGCAGCTTCCGCGGCAGGGGCGCGCTCTTCGCCCTGACGGTGGCGGGCATCATGGTGCCGCCGCAGATCCTCGTCGTGCCGCTGTACCGCGAAGTGCTGGCGATGGGCCTGGCCGACACCTACTGGGGGATCATCCTGCCGCAGCTGGCCGTACCGACGATGGTCTTCATCCTGAAGAGCTTCTTCGACGGCATCCCGCGCGAGCTGGAGGAGGCCGCGCGGGTGGACGGCGCCGGCTCGTTCCGCGTCTTCTGGCAGGTCGTCCTGCCGCTGTCGCGCTCGATCCTGGCGGCCGTGGCGATCTTCGTGTTCATCGGCGCGTGGAACAACTTCCTGTGGCCGTTCATCATCACCTCCAACCCCGACCTCATGACGCTGCCGGTCGGCCTGGTCCAGGTGCAGTCCAGCTTCGGCGTGCGCTACGCGCAGGTCATGGCCTCGGCCCTGCTGGCCGGCCTGCCCCTGATCGTCGTGTTCATGCTGTTCCAGCGCCAGATCATCCGCGGCGTCGCCACGACGGGCCTCGGCGGCCGCTGAGCGGCGCCCCCCGGCCCCTCACCACCCCCACTGGAAGGAAGACCGTGCGCAAAGCCCGCCTGACCCTCGACCCCGCCTTCACCGTCGGGCCCGTCCCGCACCGCCTGTTCGGCTCCTTCGTCGAGCACATGGGTCGCTGCGTCTACACCGGCATCTTCGAGCCGGAGCACCCCACCGCCGACGAGGACGGCCTGCGCGGCGACGTGCTGGAGCTGACGAAGCAGCTCGGCCCGACGGTCGTGCGCTACCCCGGCGGCAACTTCGTCTCCGGCTTCGAGTGGGAGGACTCCGTCGGCCCGCGCGAGGAGCGCCCCCGGCGCATCGACCGCGCGTGGCGCTCGGTGGAGACCAACCAGTTCGGTCTGGCCGAGTTCGACTCCTGGGCGCGCAAGGTCGGCACCGAGACCATGATGGCCGTCAACCTCGGCACCCGCGGGCTGCAGGACGCCTGCAACCTGCTGGAGTACACCAACATGGAGGCCGGCACGAAGTACGCCGACCTGCGCGTCGCGCACGGCAGCAAGGACCCCTTCGACATCAAGCTGTGGTGCCTGGGCAACGAGCTGGACGGGCCCTGGCAGACCGGCCACAAGACCGCCCACGAGTACGGGCGCCTGGCCGCCGAGACCGGCATGGCGATGCGCTCGATCGACCCGGGCATCGAGCTGGTGGCCGTCGGTTCCTCGAGCCGCTCGATGCCCACCTTCGGCGAGTGGGAGTCCACCGTCCTGGAGCTGGCCTACCACGCGGTCGACTACGTCTCCTGCCACGCCTACTACGAGGACGTCGACGACGACCCGGCGAGCTTCCTGGCCTCGGCGGTGGACATGGACCTGTTCATCGACCAGGTCGTCGCCACCGCCGACGCGGTGCGCGCGCGCGGCAAGCACCACAAGCGCATCGGCATCTCGTTCGACGAGTGGAACGTGTGGTACCAGTCGCGCCCGCACCACGCCCCCGGCGTGCAGCCGTGGGACGTCGCCCCGCGCGTCATCGAGGACGAGTACTCCATCACCGACGCCGTCGTCGTGGGCACCCTGCTGAACTCGCTGCTGCGCCACGCCGACCGCGTCACCATCGGCGCGCAGGCGCAGCTGGTCAACGTCATCGGCCTGCTGCGCAGCGAGCCCGGCGGCGGGGCGTGGAAGCAGACCATCGCCCACCCGTTCGAGCAGGTGCGCCACCTGGCCACCGGCGAGGTGCTGCGCGTGGCCGCCAGCTCCGACAAGTACGAGAGCGCGAAGTTCGGCGACGTGGACGTGGTGGACGCCAGCGCCACCTGGGACTCCGACACCTCGACGGTCTCGCTGTTCCTGGCCAACCGCGACCTGTCCGAGCCCGCCTCCGTCGAGGTGTCCCTGCGCGGCTTCGACGTCTCGAGGGTCGTGGGCGCGAAGGTGCTGGCCGCCGCCGAGGGCCAGGACCGGCACACCACCAACGCCACCGGCGGGCACGACCAGGTGGGCCTGCGCCCCCTGCAGGACGTCGGACTCGTCGACGGCCTGGCCACGCTCGTGCTGCCGCCGCTGTCCTGGGCGGTCGTGCAGGTCGCGGGGGGCTGAGCCCTCGCGGGTGCGCCGCGGCCACCGGGTCCCCGTCCGGGGGGCCGGTGACCGCGGCGCCGCTCACCGGTGCAGCGGCACCCCGGCGAAGTGGTGGGCCAGGTCGGTGCGGGCGGTGCGGCTGCGCGCCAGCCAGCGCAGCTGGGCCAGCTGCAGCTGCGCCTCGAAGGGGTCCTCGCCGGCGTGCAGCAGGTCGGTCATCCAGGTCGCGAAGCGCGTGCTGCGCCACACCCGCTCCAGCGCCCGCTCGGAGTAGGTGTCGGCCGGACCGCTGTCGTCCTTGCGCACCAGGGCCACCAGCGCCGGGGCCAGCAGCGCCACGTCGGCCACGGCGAGGTTCAGCCCCTTGGCGCCGGTGGGCGGCAGGACGTGCGCGGCGTCCCCGGCCAGGAAGAGGCGCCCGTGGCGCATCGGGGTCTGCACCAGGCTGCGCACCGGCACCACCGACTTCTCGGTGATCGCCCCGGTGGCCAGCTCGAAGCCGTCCCGGCCCGAGCCCAGCCGCAGCGCCAGCGCCTCCCAGACCCGGTCGTCGGGCCAGTCGGCCACGTCGGTGCCGGCGGGCACCTGCAGGTACAGCCGGCTCACGCTGGCCGAGCGCATCGAGTGCAGGGCGAAGCCCTGCGGGTGCCAGGAGTAGCGGACGTGCTCGGTCGAGGGGGCCACCTGCGCCAGCACCGCCAGCCACGAGTGCGGGTAGCGGCGCTCGTAGCGCGTGCGCGCCCGCTCGGGCACCGCGCCGCGGCTGGGCCCGTGCGAGCCGTCGCACCCGGCGACCGCGGCCGCCCGCACGCGGACGGGGGTGCCCTCGGCGTCGGTGAAGCTCACGCACGGCTGCTCGGTGCCGGCGTCGTGCACGCGGGTGGCCGACACCCCGTGCAGGACCCGCTGGCCGCGCTGCCGGGCGGCCTCGACGAGGTCCTTCTGCACCTCGGCCTGGCCGTAGAGGACGGTGGAGCGGCCGGTGAGCCCGGCGATGTCGACGAAGACCCCGCCGTCGGGCCAGGTGAGGTGGATGCCGTCGTGCCTGCGGCCCTCGCGCGCCAGCCGCCGGCCGAGGCCGGCGTCGGTGAGCACGTCGACGGTGGCCTGCTCGAGCACCCCGGCGCGGACCCGGGCGGCCACCTGCGCCTGCGAGCGGCTCTCCAGCACGATCGAGTCCACCCCGTCGGCGGCCAGCAGGTGCGAGAGCAGCAGGCCCGCCGGGCCGGCGCCCACGATGACGACGTCAGTCCTCAACTCCACGCCCGTACCGTGGCAGGTACCGGCGCCCCTCGGATGCCGTTCGGGTGGATGCCCGGGCGAACGGTGGGCCACCCGGGTGACGGCGAGGGGAGCGCGCACCGGATCGGCGGCTCGCGCTCGACCGAGCGCCACCCGTCGATCACTGGGCGTGCAGGCCGTCCGTCACAGCAGCAGGTCCCCGGCGCTCACGACGGGCCGCCACAGCGGTGCGCCGCCGCCGTCGGCCGCCGCCACGGGCGCCAGCGCGGGCAGCCGGTCGGCGGCCACCAGCGGGCCGAGGTCCAGCGCGCTCAGCGCGGCCACGTCGGCCACGGGCACCTGGAAGGTGCCGAAGCCCCCCAGCTCCGGCACCCGCTGCGCCGAGGCCTCCGCGCGCAGCAGCCGGTCCACCAGCGCCGTCTGGTCCAGCACGAAGCCGGCCGAGGCCAGCACCGGCTCGCCGGAGCCGTCGTCGAGCAGGTACCCGGCGACCTTGAAGAAGCGCCGGGGCACCCGCACGCCCCGGTAGGGGGGGTCGTCCTCGGCGAGCACCGGGCCGGTGACCACCACCATGCGCGCGTCGTGCTCGCGCGCGTGGGCCAGGACGTGGTCCTCCAGGCCCAGCCACAACTCCTCGGACTGGTTGAAGCCGGCGACCTGCGGGGCGGCGTTGGCGTAGCTGAAGGTGTCCGCGTTCGCGCGCAGCGCCTCGGCCGGCTCCCCCCACACCGGGTCGCGCCGGCGCACCAGGTGGCCGCGGTCGAAGTCGTTGCGCGCGTACAGCTCGGCCCCGGCCTGCGCGCCCGCCTCAGCGCGCGGGTCGAGGAACCAGCGGTCCCCGCCGCGCTCGACCTCGCGCAGCGAGGCGCCGTCGACGGCGACGGCGGTGGCCGCGGCCAGGCGGCGGTCCGGGCGCAGCACCACCGTGAAGTGCGTGTAGGGCAGCACCACGACCCGGGTGCCGTCCGTGGGCAGGGGCACCGGCACCACCGGGCCGGGGGCCAGGAACGACGGGTCGAAGCCGGCTCGCCCCGACAGGTCCACCGCGGCGGCGGCCGCGCTCGTCTCGTCCACGTCCCCCACCCTGCACCCCGCCGCCGACACGGGCACCCGGCGCGCCCCGGCGGCGGCGCTCAGGTGGAGGTGTCGGCGTACGGCGGGGTGAAGCGCTCCAGCGCGCGGGCGTAGGCGAGCTGGTAGCCCAGCGGCTCGGGGTGGTCGCGCTCGAACATCGCGATGAACAGCGTCAGCGTGAGGAACGGGTGCGCGCCCATCTCGAAGAGGGCGACGTGGTCGTGGGTGGCCAGCGCCTCGCGCTCGGCGGCGGTGAACGCCAGCCAGGTGGTGCGCTCGGCGGCGGTGCAGCCCAGCAGCAGCCCGGCGCGCTCGGCCTCCCACCACCGCACCGTGCCGCGCGGGTCCTCGCGGTAGCGCTCGACCAGCTCCGGGTCGCGGTCGACCGTGTAGAGGAACTTGTCCACCAGGTACCTGCTCACGCCGGCACCCCCTTCGGGTACCAGGTGAAGTACGCCTCCATGGTGTGGAAGAGGTCGACGGTGTCCACGTGGTGCGCGCGCGCCCCCTCGCCGGCCACGCCCATCATCAGCATGAAGTCCATGAACCCGTGGGTGGCGTTGCCGGGGGCGTGCAGGCTCTCCAGCGTCACCTCCGACAGGCACCCCTCGATGTCGCCGGTGGAGATCCACTCCACGGCGCGGCGGTCGAACTCCGGGTCGGGGCCGTGCGGGCCGAACTGGCGCGGGCCGCCCAGCTCCAGCGAGAGGTGCCCGGTGCCGATGACGGCCACCCGCTTGTCGGAGGGCCAGGACTCGACCACCTCGCGGATCGCCGCGCCCAGCTGCACGAAGCGCTTCGGCTGCGGCAGCGGCGGGGCGAAGATGTTCGTGTAGACCGGCACGATCGGCAGGTCGTTCTGCGGGCGCAGCGTGATGATGGGGCAGGTCACGCTGTGGTCGATGCGCAGCTCGTTGCTGAAGGCGAGGTCGAACCCGGCGTCCAGGCCGGTGCGCAGCAGGTGCCCGGACAGGTCGCGGTCCCCGCGCAGCAGCATGCGCGGCATGCCGAACTCGCGCTCCTCGTTGTACCAGTTCGCGTCGTACTGCTCGGCGTGCCCGACGAGGAACTGCGGCATGTTGTCCAGCCACAGCTGGTGGAAGTGGTCCGAGCCGACCATGACGAGCACGTCGGGGCGCGCGCGGGTCAGCGTCTCGCGGAACGCCTCCACCTTGCGGATCCACTCCTCGGCGAAGGCCGGGCGCTGCTCGGGCGGCAGGGTGCTGGTGCGGTGGTAGAAGGGGTGGTGGGTGGACGCGATCACCGCGACCAGCTCGGCCATGGGACCTCCTCGTTCGGCGGGACCGGCGCGCGGCGCCGGCGGGTGCGGGGCGTCAGCCGGCGCCGGGGGCCGGGGCCGCGTACGGGTCGGGCTCCACCGGGCGGGTGGCGGAGTCCACGGACAGGAACACCCGCTGGGCGACGGGGTGGCGCAGCTCCTCGGCGAGCTGGCCGATCAGGCCCGCGGTGCGCGCCAGCAGCGCGAACCCGCGCAGCAGCTCCAGCGGCAGGCCGAGGTCGGCCAGGGCCGCCCCGCACACCCCGGCGCCGTTGAGCGGCAGCGTCCTGCCCAGGACCTGCGGGTGCACGCGCCCGACGGCGGCGAACAGCTCCAGGTGCGGGCCCCGGGCGCCCTCCTCGGCGGCGATGGCCATCAGCCGCGGGGTGCGCGGGTCGCCCTCCTTGTGCACGTGGTGGCCCAGGCCCGGCACGAACCGCCCGGCGGCGCGCTGCCGGCGCACCACCTCCAGCGCCACCGCGTCCCAGCCGGCCTCGTCGCCGGGCCGCTGGTCCAGGCCCTCGAGGACCTCGTGCAGGAAGCGGCCGGTGTCCTCGGTGACGCCCAGGAAGCGCGAACCGCCGCCGAGCAGGCCGGCGGCCAGGGCGCCCTGCACCGAGTCGGGCGCGGACAGGTACGTCAGGCGGGTGACGATGGCGGTGGGGGTGAACCCGTGGTCGGCCAGCGCCGCCAGCACCGCCTCGAACACGCGCACCTGCCCGCGCGAGGGGCGGCGCTGGGTGGCCAGCCAGAACGCCAGCTCGCCGAAACCCACCTCCCCCATGACGTCGCGCGCCAGGTCGTGCCCGAGCAGCGTGATGGTGCGCAGGTCCGAGGCGCCCAGCGCGGTCGGGTAGGTGCCCTCCGGTTCAGCCACGGCCGGTCCCCTCCCCCGCGACCACACCCGAACCCGCACCCGCTGCGACCGGCTCGCTCAGCCAGCGGCGCAGCTCCTCGCCGTGCTCGTCCAGGCGCGGCGGGGGCAGGCGGTAGGTGACCGCGCTGGCGGAGAAGCGGATCGGGTGGCGGGTGGTGGGCACGGCGTCCTCGCCCTCGCCGACGACGACCACCGGGTCCAGGCCGAAGCGCTCGGCGGCGGCGAAACCCCCGTCGATGGTGTTGATGGGGCCGCTGGGCACGCCGGCGGCCACGAGCAGCTCGAACCACTCCTGCGCCGGGCGGGTGCGCAGCCGCTGCACGAGCAGCGGGCGCAGCTCCTCGCGGCGGGCGGTGCGGTCGGCGTTGCGCGCGAAGCGCGGGTCGTCGGCCAGCTCCGGGGCGCCGAGCACCTCGCACAGCCGGCGGAACTGCCCGTCGTTGGCGGCGGTGACGATGAGGTCGGCGTCGGCGGTGGGCAGCGGCTCGTAGGGGAAGACGCTGGGGTGCGCGTTGCCCATGCGCAGCGGCACGACGCCGCCGGCCACGTAGGCGGAGGAGTGGTTGACCAGGCCGGTCAGCGCGGAGGACAGCAGGTTCACCTCCACGTGCTGGCCGCGGCCGGTGGCCTCGCGGTGGCGCAGCGCGGCCAGCACGCCGATGGCGGCGTGGTTGCCGGCCATGACGTCGAAGACGGAGATGCCGGCGCGGTAGGGCGGGCCGTCCGGGTCGCCGGTCAGGCTCATCAGGCCCGAGATCGCCTGGACCATCAGGTCGTAGCCGGGCACGTCGCGACCGGCGCCGGAGCCGAAGCCGCTGATGGAGGCGTACACGACGCCGGGGTTGGCGGCGCTGACGTCGTCGTAGCCGAGGCCGAACCTCGCCATGCCGCCGGGCTTGAGGTTCTCCACGAGCACGTCGGCGCGGCGGGCCAGCTCGCGGGCGACGGCGGCGTCGGCGGCGTCGCGCAGGTCCAGCGCGATGGAGCGCTTGCCGCGGTTGACGCCCAGGTAGTAGGTGGAGGCGTCCCCGCGCCGGGGCGGGGTCCACGAGCGCGTCTCGTCGCCGCCGGGGCCCTCGACCTTGACGACCTCGGCGCCGAGGTCGGCCAGCAGCATCGTGGCGTAGGGGCCGGCCAGCACCCGGGAGAAGTCGGCCACCAGCAGGCCGGCCAGGGGTCCCGCCGGTGCGCCCGTGGCGCCGGGAGCGTCCACCACCGCGCCCCACCTCCTCGTGGTCCGCTGTGCGGACGAGCGTCCGCTGCAGCGAGTGTGGGCCACCGCCCCGGCACCGTCAAGGTGCGCGGGCGCCGGGTGCCGGGCGCCCCGCCGCGGGGCCGTCAGGGGGCGGGGGCGGTGACCTGCGGCAGGGCGTCCAGGCGCGCGAAGTCGGCGCTGACGGCGCTGCCGGCGCTCAGCAGCAGCGGCAGGTGCTCCTCCAGCAGGCGCTGCACGGACGTCTCGGCGGCGTGCGCGTTGACGTTCAGGGCGGCCACGACCCGGCCGGCGCCGTCGCGCAGCGGCACGGCGATCGAGCGGATCCCCAGCGCCAGCTGCTCGTCGGTGACGGCCCACCCGCGCGCGCGCACCGCGCGCAGCTCCTCCTCGCGCTCGGCGCGCGCGGCGGTCCAGCGCGGGCGCACCCCGGAGCGGCTCGGCTCGGCCAGCACCGCCTCCACCTGCTCGTCGCTCAGCGCCGCGAGCAGCACCTTGCCCAGCGACGTGGCCTGCGCGGGGAACCGGGTGCCCACGGTGACGGCGAGCGTGACGATGCGCGGCACGGCCACCCGGGCGACGTAGACCACGTCGGGGCCGTCGAGCTGGCCGATCGAGCACGACTCCCCCGTGCGCGCGGACAGCTGCTCCATGTGCGGGCGCGCCACCTCCCACAACCCCGTGGCGGCCACCTGCGCCACGCCCAGCTCCAGCACCCGCGGGGTCAGCGAGAAACCCCCCGGCCCCTGGCGCACGTACCCCAGCTCGCCCAGGGTCAGCAGGATGCGCCGGGCCGTCGGGCGCGCCAGGCCGGTGGCCGCCGCCGCCTCCGCGAGCGTCATCACCGGGCGCTCGCGGCCGAAGGCGGCGATGACCTCCAGGCCGCGCGCCAGCGCCTCGATGAAGTCCGGTCCGGCGCCCTCGCGCGGCATGGTGCGCTCCTCGTCGTGGCGTCCGGCCGGCGGGCCCCGGTCCCCCGCCGCGACGGCGCCCCCGCAACGCTACACCGCGGCCCGCGCACCGGCGCCGGGCGAGCGCCCCCGCGGGCCGGTGCCCGGCGCCTCAGGCGCCGCTGCTGAGGGGTTCGGCGTCGCGGCGGTGCGTGGCGCCGGTGCGGAACTCCGTGTACGTGTACGGGTTGTCGCGCACCTTCGTCTCGGGCACCTCCGGGTCCATGCCCCGCCGCCAGGCCTCCTCGCCGAGCGCGGAGCGCAGGTGCTCCACGCTCGCCTCCACGGTGCGGCGCACCGCGGGCAGGTCCACCCCGACGAGCCGGTGCTCGTGCTTGACCACCCGCCCGTCCACCAGGACGGTGTGCACGTCGCCGCGCTGGGCCTGCAGGGCGATGTGCCCGTAGGGGTTGAGCACCGGGAACATCACCGGCGAGGCGTCGTTCTTCACGAGCACGACGTCGGCCTTGCGGCCCACCTCCAGGCTGCCGACGACGTCCTGCAGGCCCAGGGCGCGCGCGCCGCCGAGGGTGGCCCACTCCACGACCTGCTCGGCGCGCAGGTGGCAGTTCGTCACCGTCTCGCCCAGGGCGTGCGCCTCGAGGTGCTCGCGGGAGCGGTCCGCGCCGAGGGTGGTGCGCATGGCGCTGAACAGGTCCGCGCTCCACCACACGCTGGTGTCCATCGACAGCGCCACGGGGATGCCGTGCGAGCGCAGCTGCCAGGTGGGCGGGTAGCCCTGCCCGCAGCTCTGCTCGCTCTCGGTGGACACCGAGACGGTGCCGCCGGTGGCGGCGATGCGCTGGTAGGAGTCCGCGCTCAGGGTGGCGGCGTGCACGTACACGGTGCGCTCGTCCATGAACCCGTGCTCGTGCATCAGCCGGATGCCGTCGTCGCCGGTGGCGCCCCACACCCCGGCGTGCGTGGTGACGGCCGCGTCGAGCTCGCGCGCCACCTCGAAGGCGGCGCGCTCGGGGAACTGCGGGTCGCCGGTGACGTCGAAGGCCATCTGGAAGCCGAGCATGTCGCTGCGGCGCAGGCGGCGCTCGACGAAGCGGCGGAAGCCCGGGCCGGCCGACCACTCCCACGGGCCGGCGTGGATGTTGCCGTACGCCAGCACGAACCGCCCGGGCACCGCCTCCAGCGCGTCCACGGCCGCCTCGGCGTGCTCGGGGGTCTGCAGCCCGTGCGACCAGTCGACGGTGGTGGTCACGCCGGCGTCGAGCGCCTCCACGGCCGAGAGCAGGTTGCCCGCGTGCACGTCCTCGGGGCGGAACGCGCGGCCGTGCTCGAGGTAGTACCAGACGAAGTACTGCGTCAGCGTCCAGTCGGCGCCGTAGCCGCGCATGGCCGTCTGCCACATGTGCCGGTGCGTGTCGACCATGCCCGGCATGACGATGCCGCCGGAGGCGTCGACCTCGGCGGTGCCCTCGGGGACCTGCAGGGCCGGGCCGACGGCCGCGATGCGCCGGTCGACGACGAGGACGTCGGTCTCCGGCAGGACCGAGCGGCGCGCGTCCATCGGCAGGACGGTGCCCCGGCGCAGGACCACGGGCTGGCCCGGGCGGGGCGCGGGGCCGGCGGGGGTGGCGGCGGGGGTGGCGGCGGCGGGGGTGCTCATGCGACTCCTTCGTCCACGGGCTGGGTCGTCCGCTCGACGGGCGGACGTCCGGTGGGCGGACACGCCGCCACGCGCTCACTGTGAGCCCCGCCCCGGGGGCTGTCAAGGCACCCGCGCGCGGCGCGCGCGCACCGCGCCCGGGCACCGCGCCCACGCACCGCGCCCGGGCGCGCCCGTAGCCTCCCGCCGTGCAGACCCCCCGCCCCGCGCCCGCCGCCGCGCCCGCGCCCACAGCCCCGCCCACCGCCCCGCCCACCCCGCCCGCGCACGTGCCCGTCGCGGTGCTCACCCGCGGCGGGCTCGTGGAGTCCGTGCACACCGGCTCGGTGGTCGTCCTCGGCGCCGACGGCGCGACGGTGGCCGCCGTCGGCGACGTGGCGGCGCCCGTGTACCCGCGCTCGGCGCTCAAGCCCCTGCAGGCGGTGGCGATGGTGCGCGCCGGCCTGGACGTGCCGGTGGGCCTGCTGGCGCTGGCGTGCGCGAGCCACTCCGGCGGCGAGGAGCACCTGAGCCGGGTGCTGCGCCTGCTGGAGCTGGCGGGGCTGGGCCCGCAGGACCTGCGCAACGTGCCGGACCTGCCGATCGGCGAGGCCGAGCGCGCGGCGTGGACAGCCGCCGGGCGCGGCCCGCAGCCCCTGGCGCAGAACTGCTCGGGCAAGCACGCGGCCATGCTGCTGACCTGCCGCACCGCGGGGTGGAGCACCACCTCGTACCTCGAGCCGGACCACCCGCTGCAGCGGCTGGTGGTCGAGACCGTCGAGGAGCTGTGCGGCGAGCGCGCCGTCCACCCGACGGCCGACGGCTGCGGCACCCCGCTGGTGGCGGTGTCCCTGCGCGGCCTGGCGCGCGCGGTGGCCCGCCTGGCCGCGGCCGCGCCGGGCACGCCGGAGGGGCGGGTGGCCGCGGCGCTGCGCGCGCACCCGGAGCTGGTGGCCGGCGAGGGGCGCGACACCACGGCGCTGGCGCGGGCGGTGCCGGGCCTGCTGACCAAGGACGGCGCCGAAGCCGTGCAGGTGGCCGGCACCGCGGACGGCGCCGCCGTCGCGGTCAAGGTCGGCGACGGCGGCGGGCGCGCGCGGGTGCCGGTGACCGCGGCCGCCCTGGCGCTGCTGGGCGCCGGCGGCGCGGCGCTGGAGGCGCTGGCGAGCAGCCCGGTGCTGGGCGGGGGGCGCCCCGTCGGCGAGCTGCGGGCGCTGCCGCTGGCGCCCTGAGGGCACCGGCGGGCGGCGCGACCCGCGCGCGGTTGACCGCGCCCGCCGCCACGCCGTAGACACGCGGGAGCAGGTGGACACGCGGGCGCGGCCGGGACCCGGGCGCGCGCCGCCGGACGGGAGGGCCGTGCGCATCGAACGCGCCGTCGCGGTGCTGCCCGTGCTGCCCGGCGACGAACCCCACCTGGACGCGTGCCTGGAGCAGCTGGTGGCCGCCGCCGACGAGGCCTCGGCCGCCGGCGTGCCCACCGAGCTGGTGGCCGTGCTGGCACCGGGCGCGGCGGGCGCACCGGGCGCGGCGGGCGCACTGGGCGCGGCGGGTGCGGCGGGTGCGGCGGCCGCGGCGCTGGTGCGCTCCTGGGAGCCCCTCGTCGCGCTGCTGGAGGGGGTGCGGCTGGGCGCCGAGCCCGCGCCGGCCGGCGCCGCCACGGCGCAGGACGTGCTGGCGGCCGGGGCCGCGGCCGTGGCCGGGCGGCTGCCCCGCCCGGCCGGCGCGGTGGTGCTGACCACGGCGCCGTCCGTGGCGGTGGGCAGCCGCTGGATCACCGAGCACGTGCACCACCACGCCGGCGGGGCCCGCGCGAGCACCGGGCCGGTGCGCGGGGCCGCCGGCGCGCACCCGCTGCGGCTGAACCTGGCGCTGCGCGCGGACCTGCTGCTGCGGTGCGGGCCGGCGGCCCTGACGGGGGCCGTCGACCGGCCCCTGGTGCACGCGGTGACGCCCTCGGTGGGACTGCTCGCGGCGGGTCAGCCGGCGTCGTCCTGATCGTCCCGGCCGTCCCCGCGCGGGGCGCGCGGGTCCTCGGCGAGCACGCGCAGCAGCTCCTGCCGGAAGCGCTCGAGGGCGTCGCCGGCGCGGCGCACGTCCCCGGGGCGCCCGCTGAGGACCACCTGCTGCAGCAGGCCGGCGACCTGCCGGGCCTGGCCGAGGACCTCGACGAGCTCCTCGGTGCCGAACCAGCCGGGGCCGCCCGGGCCGCCGGGGCCGCCGGGCGCGCCGGCGTCCTCCCACGGCGCCGGGGCGCCGGCCAGCTCCTCCTCGACGTGGCGCCGGCCCTGCTCGGTCAGGGCGAAGCGCTTGGGGTCCTCGGGGTCCGGGGCCACCAGGCCCTCGTCCTGCAGCTGCTGCAGCGTGGGGTACACCGAACCCGGGCTGGGCTTCCACGCCCCGCCGCTGCGGCGCTCGACCTCGCCGATGATGCGGTACCCGTTGCTGGGCCCCTCGGCGAGCAGCACCAGGACGGCCGCGCGGACGTCGCCGCGCGGGCGGCGGCGCCCCCGGGGGCCGGGCCCGTCGGCGCCCCATCCGCCCCAGCCGCCCCAGCCGCCGCGGCCGGCGGCGCCCGGGCCCCAGCCGCCCCACCCGGCGGCGTCACCGCCCCAGCCGCCGGCCCAGCCCCCGGCCCAGCCGCCGGGGCCGCGGCCGCCGCCGAACGGACCGCCGCCGCCGAAGGGGCCGCGCCGGGCGCCGGGGTGGTGGCCGCGGTGCTCACCGCGGTGCGGGCCGTCGGGGCCCGCGGCGAAGAACCTCATGTCGCACCTCCCTCACGGGGACGGCGGGACGCCATCCCGATACCTCGACGATACATCGCTGAGGTATCGGGAACCAGCCCTCGCGGGCGGGTGCTCGGGCGGCGGGTGCTCGGGCAGGACGCCCCGGCCGATGGCCAGCGCCGGCAGCACCTGCAGCGCCGGCACGCGCTGCAGCAGCCGCAGCACCAGCGGGGCGCGCACCGGGCGCGCGCCGTCCAGCGCCGGGCGCAGCACCCGCGCGTGCACCGCGCGCTGCACCGCCTGCGTCAGCACCACCGGCGGCAGCCGCCTGCGCTGCACGCGCGCCAGGTCGCGCGAGCCCGGCCGCCCGGCGCGCAGCACCGGCGCCAGCAGGCGCGCGGCGGCGACCGCGTCCTGCACGGCGAGGTTGACCCCGACCCCGCCCACCGGCGACATCGCGTGGGCGGCGTCGCCGATCGCCAGCAGCCCGTCGCGGTACCAGCGGCGCAGCCGGTCGATGCGCACGTGCAGCACGCGCACGTCCTCGAACCCGCCCAGCGCCCCGACGACCCCCGCCAAGGCCGGCACCAGGCGGGCCAGGTCCGCGCGGAACGCGGCCGCGCCGCGCTCGCGCAGCGCCGCCAGGCCGCCGGCGGGCACGACGACGGCGCACTGCAGGTGCGTGCCGCGGTCCAGCACCACGACGAAGCGGCCGGCCGACACCCGCGCCGCGGCCGCCGGCACCCCGCCGGCCGGGCGCGGCAGGCGGAACCACAGCACGTCGGTGCCCGCCCCGAACTCGCACAGCGGCAGGCCCGCGGCCGCGCGCAGCACCGAGCCGCGCCCGTCCGCGGCCACCGTCAGCGCCGCCCGCACCTCGTGCTCGGCGCCGTCGGCGGCCGAGCGGTAGCGCACGCCGGCCACCCGCTCGCCCTCCAGCAGCGGGCCCAGCACCCGCGCGCCGGTGCGCAGCTCGAAACCGGGCAGGCGGCGGGCGGTCCCGGCCAGCAGGTCCAGGAAGTCCCACTGCGGCACCAGCGCCAGGAAGGGGAAGCGCCCCGGCAGCCGGGAGAAGTCCGCCAGGGTGCGGGTGCCGTCGTCGGTGGTCACCTCCGCGCGGCCCACCCGCGCGTGCGGCAGCGCCAGGAAGCGCTCCGCCAGGCCCAGCTCGTCCAGCAGGACGAGCGTCGAGGGGTGCACGGTGTCGCCGCGGAAGTCGCGCAGGAAGTCCTCGTGCGCCTCCAGCACGAGCACCCGCACGCCCGCGCGCGCCAGCAGCAGCCCCAGCACCACGCCCGCCGGGCCGCCGCCGGCGACGACGCAGCCGAGCTCGTCCACCGCGCCTCCCGCGCCGGGCGGCGCGCCGCCGCACCCGGCCGCGACCATCCTCGCGCGCACCGCTCCCGGCGCCAACCCCGCCGCGCGGACCTCAGGCGGGCTCGTCCACCGGCTCGCCCAGCTGCGGCGCGGGCAGCTCCCCGCGCGCCCAGCGCAGCGCGTCGGCCGGCGGTAGCGGGCGCGCGAAGAGGTAGCCCTGCAGCTCGTCGCAGCCCATGGCGCTCAGGCGCGCGGCGGTGACGGCGTCCTCCACGCCCTCGGCCACGACGACCAGGCCCAGGCGGTGCGCCAGCGCGATGACCGAGGAGACGATGACCTCGTCCTCGGGGTGGGCCATGAGGTCGCTGACGAACTGCCGGTCCACCTTCAGCTCGTGCACGGCCAGCCCGCGCAGGTGCACCAGGCTCGTCGCCCCGGCGCCGAAGTCGTCCACCGAGACCCGCACGCCGCGCTCGCGCAGCCGCTGCACGGTGCGCCGCGCGCCGGCGGGGTCCACGACGATGGCGGTCTCGGTGATCTCCAGGACGAGCTGCTCGGCTGGCCAGCGCGTCAGCGCCAGCGCCTCCTCCACCATGCCCAGCAGTCCCTCGTCGAGGGTGGCGGCGCTGATGTTGACCGAGACGGTCGTGTCCAGCCCCTGCGCGCGCCACGTCGCCACCTGCCGCACCGCGGTCAGCAGCACCCAGCGCGTCAGGGCGTGGATGAGGCGGGTGCGCTCCACCAGCGGCAGGAACGCCGCGGGCGCCAGCAGGCCGCGGGTGGGGTGCTGCCAGCGCACCAGCGCCTCGAAGCCGAGCAGCTGCCCGTGCCCGCCGCCGGCGACCTTGGGCTGGTAGTGCACGACGAGCTGGTCCTCGTCCATGGCCCGGCGCAGCTGGCCGAGGACCTCCAGGGCGTCGGTGGAGTGCGGGTCCTGGGCGGCGTCGTAGCGCAGCACGCCGGCGCGGGCGCGCTTGGCCGCGTACATCGCCACGTCCGCGTGCTGCAGCAGCTCCTCGGCGGAGGTGCCGTCGGGCCCGGCCAGCGCCGTGCCGATGCTGCCCTGCACGTCCAGCGGCACCTGCCCGGAGGAGAAGCCGCCGATGGACAGCGCCGCCAGCAGCCGCTTGGCGAGCACCTCCAGCTCCTGCGCGCCGGTGGGGGCGGGCACCAGCACCGCGAACTCGTCGCCGCCCAGGCGGGTGACCTGCGCCTGCGGGCCGGCGCCGCTGCGCAGCACCGCGGCGACCTGCCGCAGCAGGGCGTCGCCGGCGGAGTGGCCCAGCGTGTCGTTGACGTCCTTGAAGCCGTCGAGGTCCAGCAGCAGCAGGCCCGGGCGCTCGCCGGCGGCCAGCGAGCGCACCAGGCGCTCGGTCAGGGCGTGGCGGTTGCCCAGGCCCGTCAGCGCGTCGGTGCGCGCCACGCGGGCGCTGCGGCGGTCGCGCTGGCGCACGACGGCGGCCAGCGCCACGGCAGCGGCGACCGTGACGACCACGACGGTCGTCCAGGCGGCCCAGGCAGCGTCCACGCGATCCCATCGGCAGCCGGGGCCCCGCGCCTGAACCGTCCGGTCGGGTGAGGCCGCCGGCGACCCGCCGGCGGCCGCTCAGGTCGCGGGGGCCACGTTCCAGCGCGTGAGCACCCGGCGGCCGTGCTCGTGGCCCAGCTCGCCCCACGTGCCGGCGTCCAGGGCGAACAGCGCCCCCGCAGTGGGCGAGAGCCCCAGCCAGCACGCGGCCAGCACCCGCAGGAAGTGCGCGTGGGCCACGAGCACGACGTCCGCGCTCCCCTGCGCCCCCTCCCCCGCGCCCGTCCCGCGCTCGGCGGCGGCGGCGCGGTCCAGCACGGCGCGGGCGCGGGTGGCGACCTGCTGCACCGTCTCGCCGGGGGTGGCGCCGGGCACGACGCCGTCGTGCCACACCGACCAGGGCCGGCCCAGCTCCTCGGAGATCTCCGGGGTGGTGCGCCCCTCGTAGCCGCCGTAGTCCCACTCCACGAGGTCCTCGTCGACCTCGACGGGGGCGGGGCCGCCCAGGCCCGCCAGCTCCGCGGTGCGCCGGGCGCGCTCGCGCGGGCTGGTGAGCACCAGCACCGGGCGCCGGGCGCTCAGGACCGGCGCCAGCGCGCGCGCCTGCTCCTCCCCCGCGGGCGTCAGGGGGACGTCGGTGGTCCCGGTGTGCTGGCCGGACAGGCTCCAGGGGGTCTGACCGTGGCGGACGACGAGGATGGGCACGGTCGCGACGCTACGCCGCCCTTCCCGGGCGCCGCGCGCGGTGGCGATGATGTGCCCGTGAGCGACACCGACGACCCCCGCCCCACCGACCCCTTCGGCGACGTCCTGAGCGCCAACGCCGCCTACGCGCAGACCTTCGTGGACCCCGGCCGCCCGGGCGTGGCCGGCAGCGGCCTGGCCGTGCTGACCTGCATGGACTCGCGCATCTCCCCGCTGGACGTGCTCGGCCTGCAGCCGGGCGACGCGAAGGTCCTGCGCAACGCCGGCGCGCGGGTCACCGACGACGTCCTGCGCACCCTCGTGCTGGCCACGTACCTGCTGGGCGTGCGGCGCGTGCTGGTGCTGGCGCACACCGACTGCGGCATGACGAAGAACACCGACGCGGACGTGCACGCGAAGGTGCTGGCGCAGGGCGTGGACTCGCGCAGCATCGAGTTCCGCACGATCGCCGACCAGGAGGCCACCCTGGTCGCCGACGTGCAGCGCATCCGCTCCTGGCCGTTCCTGCCGCCGCGCACGCCGGTGGCCGGCGGCGTGTACGACGTGCGCACCGGGCGGGTGCGCCTGGTCGTGGACGCCGACGAGCCCGCCGACGGCTCCGCCGGGGCGGGCCCGGTGCCGGCCGCGCGCACCAGCTGAGGCGGGCGGCCGGGGCGGGGCGCGGGAGGGGCCGGCGTGCCCGGGCCCGTGCAGTCCGTGGAGCGGGCCGCGGCGGTGCTGCGGCTGCTCTCCGGCGCCGGGCGCGGCCTGGGCGTGGTGGAGGTCGGCAACGCGCTGGGGCTGGCCAAGACCACCGCGCACGGCCTGCTGCGCACCCTGGTCGGCGTCGGCTTCGTCGTGCAGGACGAGGACGGCGACTACCGCGCCTCCCCCGCCCTGGCCGACCTGGCCCGCCCGCGCACCGGCGCGGACGACCTGCGCGCGCACGCGGTGAACTGGGCGGACTCGCTGGCCGCGCGCACCGGCGAGTCGGTGCGCCTGGCGGTGCTCGAGGGCGAGCGGGCCGTGGTGGTGCACCACGTCTTCCGCCCCGACGACAGCGCGCAGGAGCTGACCACGGGCGCCAGCCTGCCCGCGCACGCCTGCGCGCTGGGCAAGGTGCTGCTGGCCTCGGCGCCGGTGCGCCTGCGCGGGCGCCTGCCGGCGCTGACGGCCCGCACCGTCACCGACGCGGCCGCGCTGCGCCAGGCGCTGGCGGCGGTGCGCGCGCAGGGCTGGGCGCTGGAGGTGGGCGAGCTGACCGAGGGCGTCGCGGGCGTGGCCGCCCCGGTGCGCGACCGCGGCGGGCTGGTGGTCGGCGCCCTCGGCGTGGACGGGGCCGCCGAGCACCTCGTCGACGGCCGCGGGCGCCCGCGCGCCGGCGTGGTGCCCGCCGTGCGCCAGGCCGCGCGGGCGGTCTCGCGCAGCCTGGGCGCGCGCGGCGACTAGCGCGCGCCCGGGCTCAGTCGTCCCTGCGCTTGTACCCGAAGAAGCCCCGCTTGACGATCATCGAGGCGACCTCCTCGGGGACCATGGACTCCCAGGTGTCGTCCCCGGCCGCGATGCGGCGCAGCACGTCGCGGCTCAGGATCGGCAGGTACTCGGGGCGGTAGTTGTCCAGGTGCACGAAGCTGCCGCGGCGGGCGAGGTAGTCGAACAGCGGCTGCAGCTCGGGCGCGACCTGCAGGTCCTCCACGGTGACCGTGGCGCCGCTGCGCTGGTCCTGCATGGGGTAGACGAACAGCTTCAGGTCGTTCTTGAACAGCCGGCCGAAGCTCTCCAGGATCCCGCCCTGCATGTGCGCGTGGTTGTCCTCGTCGAAGAGGTTCACCAGGCTCGGGACGCCCATGACGATGCCGATGCGCTCCTTGGTGCGCCGCTGCAGGTAGTCGGCGAGGCGGTTGTACTCGTAGTAGTCCGTGATGATCGTCGTCATGCCGCACGCCCCGAGCAGGTCCGCGCGGGCCAGGAAGTCGCGGCGGTCGACCTTGTCGCCGGCCGCGCGCAGGTTGCGCATCGTCAGCTCGGTCAGGGCCAGGACGGGCGCGTCCCGGGCACCGTCCTGCCTGAACTTCTCCGTGGCGGACTCGAGCATGTCGATGTTGACGACCGTCGGCGGGCGGAAGCTGCCGCGCTCGACGAGGACGGCGTGCTTGCGCAGCGCCTCGGAGGGCTGCAGCACCTCCCCGTCGGGACCGAACATCGCCACGCCCGACAGGCCCAGCTGCACCAGCTGCAGGGCCATCACCCGGTTGTCGACGTGGCGGAACTCGATGCCCCGGAACTGCACGAGGTCGATCTCGATGCGCCCGGTGGACAGCCGGTCCAGCAGGCTCGCCACGACCTGGTCCGGTTCGTGGCGCTCGAAGAACGCCGCGTGCAGCAGGTTGACCCCGACGATGCCCAGGGCTTCCTGCTGCAGGCTCGCGTCGTCGTCGAGCATGCGCACGTGCAGCACGATCTGGCTGGGCTCGTCGTTGGGGTGGGCCTGGAAGCGCACGCCCATCCAGCCGTGGCACTCGTTGCCGCCGCGGTAGCTGCGGGCGACGACGGTGTCGGCGAAGGCGAAGAAGCAGGTGTCGTCGCCGCGCGCCTCGCTGAGGCGCTCGACGTTCAGGGACAGCTCGTGCTGCAGCATCGCCTGCAGCCGCCCGAGCGAGACGTACCGGTCGGACTTGCCGTACACGGCGTCGCTGACGGCCATGTCGTAGGCCGACATCGACTTGGCCACGGTGCCGGCGGCCCCGCCGGCGCGGAAGAACCACCGCGCCACCTCCTGACCGGCGCCGATCTCGGCGATGGTGCCGTACCAGCGGGGGTCGAGGTTGATCCTCAGGGCCTTCTGGAGCGTGTCGGCGGCGATCTCCACGTGGGTGCCCTCCGGGTCGAGGCGTCGTCCGTGCCGCCATCCTGCTGGATGCGGTCGCGGCGTGTCACCTCGTGGGGCGCCGGGTGACGGGCGGGCGGGGGTGGGCCCACGGCGCGGCCGCGTCGGGCACGATGGCGCCGTGACGACGCAGGAGGGTGCAGCGCAGCGCCCCGAGCACCGCGGGTACGTCGTGGCGGTCGACCAGGGCACCACCTCGACGCGGTGCATCCTCTTCGACCACTCCGGGCGGCTGGTGGCCGTCGCCCAGCGCGAGCACCGCCAGCGCTACCCGCGCCCGGGCTGGGTCGAGCACGACGCGGCGCAGATCTGGCGGGACGTGGCCCGCCTGGTGCCGCAGGCGATGGCCCAGGTGGAGGCCACCCCCGCCGACGTCGTGGCGGTGGGCGTGGCCAACCAGCGCGAGACCGTGGTGGCGTGGGACCGGCGCACGGGCGAGCCGGTGGGCCCGGCGATCGTCTGGCAGGACACCCGCACCGCGGCCCTGGTGGAGGAGATGGCCGCCGAGGGCGGGGTGGACCGCTTCGCGGCGGTGTGCGGGCTGCCGCTGGCGCCGTACTTCGCCGGCCCGCGCATGGCGTGGCTGCTGCGCCACGACGAGCGGCTGCGCCGGCGCGCCCAGCGCGGGGACGTGCTCTTCGGCACGGTCGACTCCTGGCTGGTGTGGAAGCTCACCGGCGGCCCCGACGGCGGCCAGCACGTCACGGACGTCACCAACGCCAGCCGAACGATGCTCATGGACCTGCGCACCCTGGACTGGTCGCCGCAGCTGCTGGACGCGTTCGGCGTGCCGGCGGCGGCGCTGCCGCGCGTCGTGCCCAGCTCGCACGTGTACGGCACCGCCCGCGAGGTGGTGCCCGGCGCGCGCATCGCGGCCGCGCTGGGCGACCAGCAGGCGGCGCTGTTCGGGCAGACGTGCTTCTCCCCCGGCGAGGCGAAGTGCACCTACGGCACCGGCGGCTTCCTGCTGATGAACACCGGCACGGAGGTGCCGCGCTCCTCGCACGGGCTGCTGACGACGGTGGCGCACCGCATCGGCGACGAGCCGCCCTCGTACGCGCTGGAGGGCTCCATCGCCGTGACCGGCGCGCTGGTGCAGTGGCTGCGCGACGAGCTCGGGCTCATCTCCACCGCCCCGGAGGTCGAGGCGCTGGCGCGCACGGTGCCCGACAACGGCGGCTGCTACTTCGTGCCGGCGTTCTCCGGGTTGTTCGCGCCGCACTGGCGCGCGGACGCGCGCGGGCTGATCATCGGCCTGACCTCGTTCGTCACCAAGGGCCACCTCGCGCGCGCCGTGCTGGAGGCGACCGCCTGGCAGACCCGCGAGGTCGTCGAGGCCGTCGAGGCGGACTCGGGGCTGCGGCTGTCCTCGCTGCGCGTGGACGGCGGGATGACGTCGAACAACCTGCTCATGCAGACCGTCGCGGACGTGCTGGACGTGCCGGTGGTGCGGCCGATGGTCTCCGAGACCGTCTCGCTGGGCGCGGCCTACGCCGCCGGGCTGGCGGTGGGGTTCTGGCCCGACACCACCGCGCTGCGCCGGCGCTGGCACCGCGCGGCGCAGTGGTCGCCGGACACCACGCCGCAGCGGCGCGAGCGCGGCTGGGAGGACTGGCAGGAGGCGGTGCGCCGCACGTTCGGCTGGGTGCGGCACGAGGAACCCTAAAGCCCCCGGGTACCCCGGGACGCCGGTGACCCCGGTGACCCCGGTGACCCCGGCGCCCCTCAGCGCGCGCCCGCCCCGGCCAGCACCTCCCGCAGCGCCGCGTCGAGGACGGCGAAGCCGTCCACGGCGTCGAACTGCGCGCGCAGCCGGCGCGCGGCGGCGGCGTGGTCGGGGCCGTCCAGCGCGGTGCGCACCGCCGCGCGCAGCGCCGGCACGCTCGGGCGCGCGGTGCGCAGGTCCACCCCGGCGCCGGACCACGCCACCCGCGCGGCGACCTCCGGCTCGTCCTCGCTGTCGCCGGCGACCACGAGCGGCACCCCGTGGGCGAGGGCGCTGGTGACCCCGCCCCAGCCGCCGTTGGTGACGACGAGGTCGGTGCGCGGCAGCAGGCGGGCGTAGTCCAGCCAGGTCTCCACGCGCAGGTTCGCCGGCACGGCGCCCAGGCGCGCGCGCACGGCGCCGGTCACGGCCGCGGCGGGCCGGCCGCCGGCGGTGGCGACGACGAGGACGTCCTCGCGCTCGGCCAGCGCGGCGGCGGTGGGCACCAGCAGGGCGGTGGGGTCGGCGTTGGCCTCGGTGCCCTGGGTGACGTGCACGACGCGGCGCCCGTCCAGCTCCGGCCACCGGTCGGGGTCCGGGCCCGGCTGCGGCGGGGCCGGCGGGCGCCCGACGAAGCGCACCCGCCGCTCCAGCCCCGGGCGCGGGTGCTCCAGGCCCGGCACGCCGATCTGCAGGAAGACGTCGCAGCGTCCGGGGCCGTCCCAGAACCCCTCCCCGGGCAGCGGGCGGCCGGTGGACCGGCGGCTCTCGGCGTCCAGGTGCCGCTCGACCCCGCGCAGCAGCACCCGCTGCGCGAGCAGGCCCAGGGCGGCGTTGCGCAGCCGGGTCAGCGCTCCGGTGGCCGGGGGCAGGCCCGCGCCGAAGGGCGCCAGGCCCGGCCCGCCGCAGGTCAGGGGCAGCACGCCCAGCACGAGGACCGCCGGGCGCCCGGCCCGCGGCAGGTTGGCGAGCAGGTCGGCGCCCAGGAAGGCGGCCTCGGCCAGGACGGCGTCGGCGGGCTCGTCGTCCAGGGCGGCGAGCACCGCGCGCAGCTGCGGGCCGGCGGGACGGGCGAAGAGGGCCAGCGCGGCCGGGCCGATGCCGCGCACCCCCAGGCGGGTGCCGGCGGGCACGGGCACGTGCTCGGCCACCTCGGCCTCCCGGGCGTCCGGCGGCGCACCCGCGCACCGCCCCGTGCTGCGACGCTCCTCCGCCGCGCACCGGCGGTCGAGGCCCGCACCGCGCGGCGGTGTGCGAGCCTGCGCAGCGTGAGCGCACTGTTCGACGTCACCGGTCGGCTGGCGCTGGTCACGGGGTCCTCGCGCGGCCTGGGCCTGGCCATGGCGAGCGGTCTGGCCGGGGCCGGCGCGCGCGTCGTGCTGCACGGGCGCGACCGCGCGCAGCTGCGGCGCGCGGCCTCCTCCGTCGCCGAGCGCACCGGCAGCGCCCCGGCGGTGGCCGTGTTCGACGTGGCCGACGCGGCGTCGGTGGCGGCGGGCGTGGCGGCGCTGGTGGGCGAGCACGGCGCACCGGACGTGCTGGTGAACAACGCCGGCATCCAGCGGCGCGCGCCGTTCGAGGAGTTCGACCCGGCCGACTGGGAGGCGCTGGTGGCGGTGAACCTCTCCGGCGTGTTCCACGTCTCGCGCGCGGTCGTGCCGCACATGGTGGCGCGGGGGTCGGGCAAGGTCGTCAACGTCGCCTCGGTGCTGGCGCGGCGCACCATCGCCCCGTACACCGCCACCAAGGGCGGGGTGGCCATGCTCACCCGGGGGATGGCCGCGGACCTGACCGGGCGCGGCGTGCAGGTCAACGCCCTGTCCCCCGGCTACTTCGCCACCGAGATGAACGCCGCGCTCGTGGCGGACGCGGAGTTCACCTCGTGGGTGGAGCAGCGCACCCCGGCCGGGCGCTGGGGCCGGGTGGAGGAGCTGCTCGGCGCGCTGCTGTTCCTGTGCTCGGACGCCTCCAGCTACGTCAGCGGGCAGAACCTCGTCGTCGACGGCGGCATGAGCTCGGTGCTGTGAGACGCCCCCGCGCCGCGCCCGGCTCAGCTGCCGGTGTAGCGGCCCGGGCGGTGGTTCATCGAGAGCACGAGGTTGAGCACCACCGCGCCGGCGGCGGACAGCGCCACCACCGCCGGGGTCGCCACGCTCAGCGAGGCCGCCACGACCAGCACGTCCAGCGCCATCTGCACGTACCCGGCCCGCCAGCCCAGCCGCTCCTGCAGCACCAGGGCCAGCACGCCGAAACCGCCCACGCTGGTGCGGTGCCGGAACAGCACGAGGATGCCCAGGCCCGCGGCGAGGTTGCCGAAGAGCACCGCGTAGACGGGGTGGGCCAGCAGGCCGGGCAGCGCGGCCGCGTGCAGCGGCGTCAGCAGCGAGACCGCCAGGACCGCTGCGACCGAGCGGACGGTGAAGGCCCAGCCCTTGGCCCGCACCGCCAGCACGAGGAACGGCAGGTTCACCAGCGGGAAGAGCACCCCGAACGGCAGCGGCAGCGCGTAGCTGAGCAGCAGGCCGAGCCCGGCGGTGCCGCCGGTGACGGCGGCGCTGGACTGCAGCAGGAAGATGCCGAAGGAGGTGAGGAACGTGCCGACGACCACGCCGGCGACGTCCTCGGCGCGGGTGTGCGGCGGCGCGGGGACGGGTGGGCGGCGCGGGAGCGTCGGCGCGGTCATGGCCGCAGCGTCGGGGAGCGCGAGCGCCGAGCGCAACAGCGGCCCCGCCGATTGGGCAATCTGCGCCCGAACAGGCCTCCCGAGCGACGGATCGACCAGTCGCGAGGCGGTGCTGCGCCGCCCGGGGGTCGCGCCCGCCCGCCCCGGGCCGGCGGCGGTGGGCGGCGACGGCCCCCCCTAGGCTCCTGGCGGCAGCGGTGGCGGCGGGGAGGGGTGGGCACGTGGTGCGCGCGGGGCTGAGCGCCGAGCGCCTGGTGCGGGCGGGGGCGGAGCTGGCCGACGAGGCCGGTCTCGAGCGGGTGACCCTCTCCGCGCTCGCGCGCCGCTTCGACGTCAAGGTGGCCAGCCTGTACGCGCACGTGTCCGGCGCGCACGACCTGCGCACCCGCATCGCCCTGCTGGCCCTGCGGGAGATGGCCGACCGCGGCGCCGCCGCCCTGGCCGGGCGCGCCGGCAAGGACGCGCTGACCGCGCTGGGCGACGTCTACCGCGACTACGCGCGCGAGCACCCCGGCCGCTACGCGGCCTCGCGGCTGCGGCTGGACGCGGCGACGGCGGCCGCGGGCGCGGGCCCGCGGCACGCGGAGATGGCGCGCGCGGTGCTGCGCGGCTACGACCTGAGCGGCCCGGACCAGACCCACGCGGTGCGCCTGCTCGGCAGCGTCTTCCACGGCTACGTGGACCTCGAGGCGGGCGGGGGGTTCAGCCACAGCGCCCCGGACACGCAGGAGACGTGGGAGCGGGTGCTCGACGCCCTCGACGCGCTGCTGCGCGGCTGGCCGGCGGCCTGAGGCCCGCCGCGCGCGCACCCGGCCGACGGGCGGCTCACACCTCGAAGCGGTACCCCATCCCGGGTTCGGTGATGAGGTGGCGCGGGGCCGAGGGCGTCTCCTCCAGCTTGCGGCGCAGCTGCGCGACGTACACGCGCAGGTAGTTCGTCTCGCGCCCGTACGCCGGGCCCCACACCTCCTTGAGCAGCTCGGTCTGGGTGACCAGCCGGCCGGCGCTGGTGACGAGGACCTGCAGCAGGTGCCACTCGGTGGGGGTGAGCTTGACCGGCTCCCCGTGCCGGGTGACGGTGCGCCGGGCCAGGTCCACGCGCAGCGCCCCCGCCTCGACGACCTGCGGGGCGCCGCCCTCCCCCGCACCGCGGCGGCGCACCGCGGCGCGCAGCCGGGCCAGCAGCACGTCCATCGCGAACGGCTTGGTGACGTAGTCGTCGGCGCCGGCGTCGAGGGCGTCGACGGCGTCCGCGGAGGCGGTGCGCGCGGTGAGCACGATGATCGGCACGTCGCTCCACCCGCGCAGGCCCGCGACGACGTCCAGGCCGTCGAGGTCCGGCAGCCCGAGGTCCAGCAGCACCACGTCGGGGCGGGTGCTCGCGGCGGCCTCCAGGGCGGCGGTGCCGTCGCCGACGGCGGTGACGTCCCAGCCGCGCGCGGACAGGTTGATCGTCAGCGCGCGGCGCAGGCCCGGCTCGTCGTCGACGACGAGGACGCGGCTCACGCGCCCACCCCCAGCTGCCGCCCGGCCCCCTCGACGGTCCCCTCGACCGGCGCCTCGACCGGCTCGGCGAGCCGGTGGGCGGTGCCGGCCAGCGGCAGCGTGAGCACCATCGTCAGCCCGCCGCCGGGGGTGTCCTGGGCCTCCAGGCGCCCCCCGACGGCCTCGGCCAGCCCGCGGGCCACCGCCAGGCCCAGGCCCAGGCCGGCGCCGGAGCGGTCGCCCAGGCGCTGGAACGGCGTGAACGCGCGCTCCTTGGCCGCGCCGGGCAGGCCGGGGCCGTGGTCGACGACGAGCAGCTGCGCGCTGCGCCGGGCGTCCTCCACGGCCACCGAGGCGTGGACCTCCACGGGGGCGCCGCCGCCGTGGCGCACCGCGTTCTGCACGAGGTTGGCCACCACGCGGCGCAGCAGGCCGGGGTCGGTGGACACCGGCGGCAGGTCCTCGGGCACCTCCAGGCGCACCCGCCCGGGCGGGGCCTCGGCGACCACCGCGGGCACCACCTCGTCCAGGCCGGCGACGACGAGGTGCGGGCGCACGGCGCCGCTGCGCACCCTCGTCAGGTCCAGCAGGTCGTCGATGAGCTGCTGCAGGCGGTCGGCGGACTCGGCCACCGTGGCCAGCAGCTCCGCCTCGTCCTCCGGGGGCAGCTGCAGCTCCGGGTCGCGCAGCCCCTCGAGCGACGCCTTCAGCGTCGCCAGGGGGGTGCGCAGGTCGTGCGAGACGGCCGTCAGCAGCGCCCCGCGCACGGCGTCGCCCTCCTCCAGCCGGCGCACCTGCGCCGCCTCCGCGCTCAGCCGCTGGCGCTGGCGCAGCGCGGCGATCTGCGCCGCGAACGCCTCCAGCACGCGACGGTCGTCGCCGGCCAGCAGCCGCCCGCGCAGCACCAGGCAGTGCGTGTCGTCGACGACGACCTCCGCGTCGCCCTCGGCGGGCGAGGCGCACGGCCGGTCCCCGGCGGCGGCCACGCACGCCCAGGGCGCCGACGGGTCCGCGCGCTCCAGCCACGACGCCGACGTGACGGCGAACGTGGTGCGGGTGTGCTCCAGCGCCTGCGCCAGGGGGTCCTCGGCGATGAGCACGGTGCGGGTGAGCACCGAGAGCGCCTCCGTCTCGGCGCGGCTGCGGGCGGCCTGCTCGGTGCGCCGGGCGGCGCGGTCGACGGTGCTGGAGACGGCCAGGGCCACCAGGACGAACACGACCAGCGCCACGGCGTTGGCCGGCTCGGCGATGGTGAGGCGGTGCACCGGGTCGGTGAAGAACCAGTTCACCGCCAGGCTCGCCACCAGCGCCGCGGCCACCGCCGGCAGCAGCCCGCCGACGAGGGCGGCGGCGACGACCACGACGAGGAACGCCATGAGGTCGGTGGACAGGTCCTGGCGCGGGAAGCGGCTCAGCCCCAGCGTCACCAGCGCCGGCCCGGCCAGCGCCAGCAGCCAGCCCAGCGAGCGGCGCCCGCGCGAGAGCGCCGCGCGCGCCCGCGGCGGCAGGCGCAGCCCGCCCGGCTGCTCCTCGTGGGTGACGACGAGCACGTCGACGGCCCCGGAGCCGCGCACGACGGCGTCGCCGACGCCGGTGCGGAACAGCGACGCCAGCCGCCCGTGCCGGCTGGCGCCGACGACGACCTGGCTGGCGTTGACGCCGCGCGCGAACTCCAGCAGCGCGCCGGCGACGTCCTCGCCGACGACGCGGTGGTAGCTGCCGCCGAGGGACTCCACCAGGGCGCGCTGCTCGGCCAGGCGGGCCGGGGAGGTGCGCACCAGCCCGTCGCCGCTGGCGACGTGCACGGCGTGCAGCTCCCCGCCGGCGCCGCGCCCGGCCAGGCGGGCAGCGCGCCGCACCAGGGTGGCGCCCTCGGGGCCGCCGGTGAGGGCGACGACGACGCGCTCGCGCGCCGGCCAGGTCTGCTCGATGCCCTGCTGGGCGCGGTAGCGCTCCAGGCCCTCGTCGACGCGGTCGGCCAGCCACAGCAGCGCCAGCTCCCGCAGGGCGGTGAGGTTGCCGGTGCGGAAGTAGTTCGACAGGGCCGCGTCGACGCGCCCGGCCGGGTAGACGTTGCCGTGCGAGAGCCTGCGCTGCAGCGCCTCCGGCGTCATGTCCACCAGCTGCACCTGCTCGGCGCGGCGCAGCACCGCGTCGGGCAGCGTCTCGCGCTGCTCGACGCCGGTGATGTGCGCGACGACGTCGTTGAGGGACTCCAGGTGCTGGATGTTGACGGTGGAGACGACGTCGATGCCGGCGTCGAGCAGCTCCTCGACGTCCTGCCAGCGCTTGGCGTGGCGCGAGCCGGGGGCGTTGGTGTGGGCGAGCTCGTCGACGACGGCGACCTGCGGGTGGCGGCGCAGCACCGCGTCGAGGTCCATCTCGGCCAGCTCGTGACCGCGGTGCTCGACGACGCGGCGCGGCAGCACCTCCAGGCCGTCGAGGCGCTCGGCGGTGCAGCGGCGCCCGTGGGTCTCGACCACGGCCACCGCCACGTCCGTGCCGCGCTCGGCGCGCCGGCGCGCCTCGTCGAGCATCGCGTACGTCTTGCCCACACCGGGGGCGGCGCCGAGGAAGACGCGCAGCCGCCCGCGGCGCCGCTCGTCCGGGCGCACCCCGCTCCGCTGCTCCACCCCGCGATCCTCGCTCACCGCGGCCTCAGCGGGCGAGCCGCTC
Organism: Kineococcus gypseus; assembly: GCF_050871305.1. Classification (NCBI taxonomy): domain Bacteria; kingdom Bacillati; phylum Actinomycetota; class Actinomycetes; order Kineosporiales; family Kineosporiaceae; genus Kineococcus; species Kineococcus gypseus. The sequence goes on from NZ_JBJLRD010000006.1 coordinate 102,434, forward strand.
GAGCGCGAGGTTCAGCTCGAGGACGTTCACGCGCGGTTCGCCGAGGAAGCCGAGCGAGCGGTCGCGCACGTGCTCGTCCACCAGCGCGGCGACCGCGGCCTCGTCCAGGCCGCGCTCGCGGGCCACGCGCTGCACCTGCTGCTGCGCGTACCGCGGGCTGATGTCCGGGTCGAGCCCGGAACCGGAGGCCGTCAGCGCGTCCGGCGCCACGTCCCCGGGGGCGACGCCGTCGCGGGCGGCGACCTGCGCCCGGCGCTCCTCGACGGTGGCGAGCAGGTCGGCGCTGGAGGGCCCGAGGTTGGAGGCGCCCGAGGCCAGCGGGTCGTGGCCGTCGCCGGCCACCGAGGGGCGCGGCTGGAACCACTGCCCGCCGTCGGAGGCCTGCCCGATCAGGGCCGAGCCGACGACGCGGCCGCCGTCGGTGACGAGCCGGCCGTCGGCGCGGTCCGGCACCAGGCGGCCGACGCCGAACACGGCCAGCGGGTAGAGCAGGCCGAGCACGGCCGTGGCGGCCAGCAGCAGGACCAGGCCGGTGCGGGCCTGCCGCAGCAGGCCGGCCGTGGAGGCGGAGGGGCGGCCGGCGGGTGCGCCGGGCGCGGTGGGTGCGGAGGTGGACACGTGATCAGCCGATCCCGGGAACGGTGGAGACGAGCAGGTCGATGAGCTTGATGCCGAGGAAGGGCACGACGACGCCCCCGAGCCCGTAGACGAGCAGGTTGCGGCGCAGCAGCGAGGCGGCGCTGGCGGGGCGGTAGCGGACCCCGCGCAGGGCGAGCGGGATGAGGGCGACGATGACGAGGGCGTTGAACACCACCGCCGAGACGATCGCCGACTCCGGGGTGGCCAGGCGCATGACGTCGAGCCGGTCGAGCTGCGGGAACGTCGTGACGAACATGGCGGGGATGATCGCGAAGTACTTCGCCACGTCGTTGGCGATGGAGAACGTCGTCAGGGCGCCGCGGGTGATGAGCAGCTGCTTGCCGATCTCGACGATCTCGATGAGCTTGGTGGGGTCGGAGTCCAGGTCCACCACGTTCCCGGCCTCCTTGGCGGCCGAGGTGCCCGTGTTCATCGCCACGCCGACGTCGGCCTGCGCGAGCGCGGGCGCGTCGTTGGTGCCGTCGCCCATCATCGCCACCAGCCGGCCACCGGACTGCTCGCGCCGGATCAGCTCCAGCTTGTCCTCGGGGGTGGCCTCGGCCAGGACGTCGTCGACGCCGGCCTCGGCGGCGATGGCGCGGGCGGTGCTGGCGTTGTCCCCGGTGACCATCACGGTGCGGATGCCCATGGCCCGCAGCTGCTCGAAGCGCTCGCGCATCCCCTCCTTGACGACGTCCTTGAGGTGGATGACGCCCAGCACCCGGGCGGTGCCGCGGGAGCCCTCCGCCACGACGAGCGGGGTGCCGCCCGCGGTGGCGATGTCCTCGACGACCTGCCCGACCTCGGCCGGCACGTTCCCGCCGAGGGTGCGCACCCAGTGCGTGACCGACGCCGAGGCGCCCTTGCGCACCTGCCGGACGTCGCCGTGCTCGCCGGCCAGGTCGACGCCGCTCATGCGGGTCTGGGCGGTGAACGGCACGAACGTCGCCCCGGGCAGCTCGCCCTCGGAGCGGGCGCGCAGGCCGTGGCGCTCCTCGACCAGCACGACCACCGAGCGCCCCTCGGGCGTGGCGTCGGCGAGGCTGGACAGCTGGGCCGCGTCCGCCAGCTCCGCCGCCCCCACGCCCGGCGCGGCGAGGAGCTCGTGGGCCTGCCGGTTGCCCAGGGTGATGGTGCCGGTCTTGTCCAGCAGCAGGGTGCCGACGTCGCCGGCGGCCTCGACGGCCCGTCCCGACATCGCCAGCACGTTGCGCTGCACGAGGCGGTCCATGCCGGCGATGCCGATGGCGCTGAGCAGCGCGCCGATGGTGGTGGGGATCAGGCACACCAGCAGGGCCACCAGCACGACGAGGCTCTGCGGGCGCCCGGAGTAGACGGCCATGGGCTGCAGGGTGACCACGGCCAGCAGGAAGACCAGGGTGAGGGCCGCGAGGAGGATGTTCAGCGCGATCTCGTTGGGGGTGCGCTGGCGGGCCGAGCCCTCCACGAGGGCGATCATCCGGTCCACGAAGCTCTTGCCGGGCTCGGCGGTGATGCGCACGACGATCCGGTCGGAGAGCACCGTGGTGCCGCCGGTGACGGCGTTGCGGTCGCCGCCGGACTCGCGGACGACGGGGGCCGACTCACCGGTGATGGCCGACTCGTCGACGCTGGCCACGCCCTCGACGACGTCGCCGTCACCCGGGACCGTCTCGCCGGCCTCGACGACGACGAGGTCGCCGGGGCGCAGGCTCGAGGAGGGCACCCGCACCTCGTCGCCCCCGCGCTCCAGGCGCCGCGCGGTCGTCTCGGTGCTGACCCTGCGCAGCGAGGCCGCCTGCGCGCGGCCGCGCCCCTCCGCGACGGCCTCGGCGAGGTTCGCGAACACGACGGTGATCCACAACCAGCCCACCACGACCCAGGCGAAGACGGAGGGGTCGAGCGCGGCCAGGACGGTGGAGAACACCGCGCCGACGGCGACGACGAACACCACCGGGGTGCGGAGGAGGTGGCGCGGGTCGAGCTTGCGGAACGCGTCGGGCAGCGAGCGCACGAGCTGACGGGAGCTGAACGCCCCGCTGGCCACCCGGTGCGGGGGCGCGGTGGTCGCGGGAGCACCGCCCGCGCGCTCGGTCTCGGGCAGGGTGGGGGTGCTCATGCGGGGGCTCCAGTCAGCGCCTCGGCCAGCGGACCGAGAGCCAGTGCGGGGAAGAACGTCAGGCCGGTGACCACCACGACGACCGCGGCGTGCATCCCGGCGAACATGGGGGTGCGGGTCGGCAGGGTGCCGGCCGTCTCGGTGGCGGCCGTCTGCTGCGCGAGGGAACCGGCCAGGGCCACGACCAGCAGCAGGGGCAGGAACCGGCCGAGGTACATGGCCAGGCCGAGGGAGGTGTTGTAGAAGGGGGTGTTCACGCTGATGCCGGCGAAGGCGCTGCCGTTGTTGTTCGACGCCGACGCGAACGCGTAGAGCAGCTCGCTCAGCCCGTGGGGGCCGTCGTTGAGCAGCGCCGAGCGCGTCGCCCCCGTGGACAGCGCGAGCGCGACCCCCACGAGCAGCGCGAACGGCGTGGCCAGGACGTACAGCGCGGCGAGGGTGATCTCGCGCTGACGGACCTTCTTGCCCAGGTACTCCGGGGTGCGCCCCACCATCAGGCCGGCCACGAACACGGTGATGACCGCCAGGACGAGGATCCCGTACAGGCCCGAGCCGACCCCGCCGGGCGTCACCTCGCCGAGCACGATGTTCAGCAGCAGGGCGCCACCGCCGAGCGCGGTGTAGCTGTCGTGGGAGGAGTTCACCGCCCCCGTCGAGGTGGAGGTCGTCGCCGTGGCGAACAGCGCCGAGGCCCACTCCCCGAAGCGCACCTCCTTGCCCTCCAGGGCGGCACCCACCGCCTGCGGCACCGGGCCGAGCGCGCGGGTCTCCGCCCACAGCGTCACCGCGTGCGAGGCGGCGAAGACGCCGGCCATGACGGCGAGCACGGCCGCTCCCTGGCGCCGGTCGCCGACCAGGGTGCCGAAGGTGCGCGGGAGGCTGAAGGGGATCACCAGCATGAGGAATACCTCGAGGACGTTCGAGATCGGGGTCGGGTTCTCGAAGGGGTGGGCGGAGTTGGCGTTGAAGAACCCGCCGCCGTTGGTGCCCAGCTCCTTGATCGCCTCCTGCGAGGCGATCGGGCCGCCGACGATCGACTGCGTGCCGCCGGCCAGCGTCGCGTGCTGCACCGCGCCGGAGAAGTTCTGCACGACCCCGGTGAGCAGCAGCACGACGGCCGCGGCGAAGGCCATCGGCAGCAGGACCCGCACGGTGGACCGCACCAGGTCGACCCAGAAGTTGCCGATGGTCCCGGTGCCGGCGCTGGTCAGGCCGCGCACCAGCGCGACGGCGACCGACAGGCCGACGGCGGCGGAGAGGAAGTTCTGCACCGTCAGGCCGGCCATCTGCACCAGGTGCCCCAGGGCGGACTCGCCGGAGTAGGACTGCCAGTTCGTGTTCGTCACGAAGGACACCGCGGTGTTCCACGCCTGGGTCGGCTCCATCCCCGGCATCCCGAGCGACAGCGGCAGGGACTGCTGCAGCCGCAGGGAGGCGTAGAGGAAGAGGATCGAGACGGTCGAGAAGCCGACGACCCCCAGCGCGTAGACGGGCCAGCGGGTGTCGGCGTCCCCGTCCACCCGCAGCAGCCGGTACACCCCCCGCTCGAGGCGCAGGTGGCGCGGGGAGGTCATCGTGCGGGCGATGGAGTCGCCCAGCGGGACGTGCGCGGCCGCCAGCAGGGCCACCAGGAGGGCGATCTGCAGCAGGCCCGCGGTGGTGTCGGAGAGGGCGGGCATCAGAACCTCTCGGGGTGCAGGAGCGCGACGAGCAGGTGGGCGGCGAGGGCGACGGCCAGGACGAGGCCGGCGACCGCCTCGGCGCTCACCGGCGCTCCAGGCCGCGCACCAGCGCGGTGGCGGCGGCGGCGAGCAGCAGGGTCAGGGCGACGAACCCGGCGTCGAGCACGGGGACCTCCCTCGGGGTGCGGGGCGTGCGTGGCCGCGGGTGCGGGCACGGCGGCCACGCAAGCACCGCCGGGTCCCCGCACGGGCGGTCCTGACGCCTCCTTGACGCCGCGCGAGGCCGTCCTGACGCCTCCTTGACGCCGGGGTGGCGGCTGCAGGGGACCGGCGCGGTCGGCCCCGGACCGCACCGGTCCGCACCGGTCCGCACCGGTCCGCACCGCTCTGCGCGGCGGCCGACGGGCGGGTAGCGACGGACACGCGGGAGCGCGTTGACAGGTGCGGGATCGTGGGTGAGGGTGTGCACGCGCTGTGAGAGCGCTCTCTCAATGAGGAGGAACCACGTGCCGACGCACCCCCGGCGCAGGCGCCGCACCCGCGCGCTGACCGCGGTCACCGCCCTGCTCGCCCCCGCGACCCTGCTGCTCACCCCGACGGCCGCCCACGCCGCCGACCAGATCGTCAACGGCGACTTCGCCCAAGGCCTCACCACCGGCTGGACGATCTACCCGACCGCGTCCCTCCAGGACGGCGCCGGCTGCATGACCGTCCCCGCCGGCAGCGGCGCCTACAGCGCGGCGATCCAGCAGGAGATCCCGCTCATCGCCGGCGAGGAGTACCACCTCTCGTTCCGCGCCCGCGCCACGCCGGCCACCGAGGGCCCCGTGCGCGTGATCGTGCAGGGCGGCGCGGACGTCAACTACCTCGAGTTCCTGCCCGCGAAGAAGCCCGCCTTCGGCAGCGAGTTCACCCAGTACGACTACTACTTCACCGCCAGCCAGGACTACCCCAACGCGCAGCTCGCCTTCCAGCAGGACATCGTCAACCCCGCCGGGTACACGCTGTGCGTGGACGACGTCGTGCTCGAGGGCGGTGTCGAGGCCCCGCCGTACGTGCCCGAGACCGGCCCGCGCGTGCGCGTGAACCAGGAGACGTACCTGCCCAAGGGCCCCAAGGGCGCCACGCTGGTCACCGAGTCCACCACCGCGCTGCCGTGGGAGCTGAAGGACGCCTCCGGCGCCACCGTCGCCAAGGGGCGCACCACCCCGCGCGGCGTGGACCCGAGCGCGGCCCTGAACGTGCACACCATCGACTTCAGCCGCTACACCAAGGGCGGCACCGGGTTCACGCTGGTCGCCGACGGCGAGACGAGCTACCCGTTCGACATCGACGCGGCCGCCTACGAGCGCCTGCGCGACGACTCGATGACGTTCTTCTACACCAACCGCAGCGGCACCCCGATCTCCGACGAGCTCGCCCCCGGCTACGGCCGCGAGGCCGGTCACGTCGGCGTCGCCCCCAACCAGGGCGACACCGCGGTGCCGTGCCAGAGCCTGACCGACGACTCGCAGAAGATCCTGGTGGCCCAGGGCGACGAGCCGTGGACGTGCGACTACACCACCGACGTCACCGGCGGCTGGTACGACGCGGGCGACCACGGCAAGTACGTCGTCAACGGCGGCATCGCCGTGGGCCAGCTGCTGCAGCAGTACGAGCGCAGCCTGCACGCGCGCACCGCCGACCGCGGCGCCCTGGCCGACGGCACCCTGAGCATCCCCGAGTCGGGCAACGGCGTCCCGGACGTCCTCGACGAGGCGCGCTGGGAGCTGGAGTGGTTCCTGAAGATGCAGGTCCAGCCGGGCCGCCCGCTCGCGGGCACGGTCTTCCACAAGGTCGCCGACGTGGACTGGACCGGCCTGCCGCTGGACCCGGCCGCGGACCCGCAGCCGCGCGTGCTGTACCGGCCCTCCACCGCCGCGACCCTCAACGTGGCGGCCACCGCCGCGCAGGGCGCCCGCCTGTTCGCCAAGCACGACAAGGCGTTCTCGCAGCGCCTGCTGGCCGCCGCCCGCACCGCCTACGCGGCGGCGAAGGCGAACCCGGCCCTGTTCGCCCCGGCGCCCGACGCGACGCTGGACCCGAACCCCGGCAGCGGCCCGTACAACGACGACGACGTGTCCGACGAGTTCTACTGGGCCGCCGCCGAGCTGTTCCTGACCACGGGTGAGAAGCAGTTCCGCGCGGACGTGCTCAGCTCGCCGGTGCACACCGCCGACGTCTTCCCCGCCGAGGGCTTCGACTGGGGCCACGTGGGCGCCCTGGCCCGCCTGGACCTGGCCACCGTGCCCAGCCGCCTGGGCAAGCGCGAGGTGCGCGCCGTGCAGCGCTCCGTCGTGCAGGCGGCCGACCGGTACCTGGCCGACCAGGCCTCGCAGCCCTTCGGCCAGGTCTACGCCCCCGAGGACGGCCAGTACGTCTGGGGCTCGAACGCGCAGATCCTGTCCAACACGCAGGTCGTGGGCACCGCGTACGACCTCACCGGCAAGGACGTCTACCGCGACGGCGTCGTGCGCAGCATGGACTACCTGTTCGGGCGCAACGCGCTGAACAACTCGTACGTCACCGGCTACGGCGACGTGTACTCGAAGAACCAGCACTCGCGGATGTACGCCAACCAGCTCGACCCGTCGCTGCCCAACCCGCCGGCGGGCACCGTGGCGGGCGGGCCGTACTCGCCCACCGCCACCAGCGGCGACCCGGTCACCGCGGCGCTCTTCGGCGAGGACGGCTGCGTGGCGCAGTTCTGCTACGTGGACGACATCGGCTCCTGGTCGACCAACGAGATCACGATCAACTGGAACGCGCCGCTGGCGTGGGTGGCCTCGTTCATCGCCGACCAGGACTCCGGCCGGGACGGCCGCGGCGGCTGGCACCACGGCCGCTGACGCCCCACCCGCACGAACCGCACGAACCGCGCCCCGCTCCGGCACCCGCCGGGGCGGGGCGCGCTCGTGCCGGGCGCGCGGCGCGGCGCCGGCCGCCTCGCCCGCGGTCGCGGCGTGCACCAGCATCCAGCAGGTGCCCCGCACCGACCGCGACGTCCCCGGGGCGCTGCGCCTGCCGCGCCCGGTGGGCTTCGTCCTGGGGGGCGGGGCGAGCCTGGGCGCCGTCCAGGTGGGCACGGCGACGACGGGCCCGCGCTGCTGGCGTCGATGTGGGAGGACCTGACCCGCGAGAGCGTGTTCCCGGGCAGCCTCGTCGGCGCCCTGCTGCGGCTGCGCCGCTCGCGCACGCACGCCCTGAGCCCGAAGGCCCTCGAGGCGCTGGTGCTGAGCACCCTGGACACGGACGCCTTCGAGGGCCTGGACACCCCGCTCGCGGTCGTCGCGCTGGACCTGCTCTCCGGGGACGAGCGCGTCCTGGACTCCGGCCCCCTCGTCCCCGCGCTGCTGGCGTCCGCGGCGATCCCCGGCGTCTTCCCCTCCGTGCACGTCGACGGCAGGGACCTCGTGGACGGCGGGCTGGTCGCGCACGTGCCGGTCGGGCAGGCCGCCGCGCGCGGGGCGGGCTCGCTGGTGCTGCTCGACACCACCGTGCCGGCGCCCGCGGCTGCGGGCCCGGCGAGCATCGGCGACGTCCTGGCCCGGGTGGCGCTGATCCAGTTCCGCGCCCAGCTGCGCGCCGCCCTGCCCGCCGTGGCGGCCCGCATCCCGGTGGTGTGCCTGCCCGCACCGGGTGCCCGGCGCGTCGACCCGCTCTCCTTCGACGAGAGCGCCGAGCTGACCCGGGACGCCCACGAGCGGACCGGCGCCTTCCTGGCGGACCTGCGCGTCGACGGCCCGGGGACCTACGGCGAGCCGTACGGCCGCTACGTCGCGGGCTCGGCCAACGCCACGGCCACCGCCGTCCCCGTCCTCGGCGCCTGAGGGCCGCACCGCGGCCGCACCGCAGCCGCGCGCGGCCGGGGGGGTGGCGCGGCTGTCCGCACCGGCGCCTAGCGTGCCCGCGTGCCCGCCGGAACCCGTCCCCCCTCCCCCGCCGTGCTCGTGCACGGGCTGTGGTCGCGCGCCGGCACGCTGGCGCTGTGGGTGCGGGCACCGCGCCGCCCGGTCGGCGCGGCGCGCCCGGCCGACCTCGCCGCGCTGGCCTCCGCGGCGCCGGGCGCCGTGCACCTGGCCGCCGCGCTGGCCCGCCCCGCGATCCGCGAGCTGAGCGTGCGGCTGCCCTGCACGCCCGCCGGGCGGCCAGTGCCCGACGGCGCGCGCCCCCGCGCCGACCTGGTGCTGCACCCGGTGGAGGTGCCCGTGGTGGACCTGCGCGGCGACGCCGCCCTGGAGGTGCTCGAGGAGGTGCTGGACGGGTCGGGGGCGGACGGCCCGGCCGCCGCCGTCGCCGCCGACGGGCTGCGCTGGCTGGCGCACGTCGCCCGCGCGGCGCGCGCGGCGGTGGACGCCGGCTCGGTCGTGCCGGACCTGGTCGAGGTGGACGGCGAGCACCGCGCCCGCTGGGTGCCGCTGCCCGACCGGCGCCACGCGCGCTGGCGAGCCGCCGCCGCCGACGTCGCCCCCCTGGTGCTGCGCGCCGAGGCGCGCCCGGCGCGCACCCCGGCGCCCGGCGCCGCCGCCCTGGTGGACGAGGTGTGCGCGGCCGTGACCGACCTGCTCGTCAGCCGCCGCACCGCCGGCGCGCGCCCGTCCACCGCGGGCCTGGGTCCCGGGCCGGCGGCGTGGCTGCGGGCGCTGGCCGACGGCGCGCCGGTGCCCGAGGAGGTGCGGCCGCGCGCGCTGGCGCACCGCGTGCGCGACTGGCACCGCGGCGCCGACGGCAGCGGCTGGGACCTCGTGCTGCGGGTGCTGGAGCCGGAGCCGGGCACCCCGGACGCGCAGGGCGGGGAGGACGGTGGGGACGTGCAGGAGCGCTGGCGCCTGCACGCGCGGCTGCGGCCGGTGGACGACCCGAGCCTGGCGCTGACGGTGGAGCAGACGCGGGCGGAGTCCGGCGGCGGGGCCGGCGGGCCCGGCGGGGCGGGCGGGTCCGAGGATCCCCTGCTGGTGCTCATGGCGCGCACGGCGCGGGCCGCGGCCGTGCACCCGCCGCTCAAGCGCCTGCTCGCCGGCGCCGGCGACGCCGACGTGCCGCTGAGCGCGGAGGAGCTGCTGGACCTGGTGGAGGTGGGCGGCCCGAGGCTGACCGCGGCCGGGGTGGCGCTGCTGCTGCCGCGGCGCTGGACGCGCCGGTCGGTGGGGCTGTCCCTGCACGCCGGGGCGGTGCAGCCGGGCGTGGTGACGAACCCGCGGCTGCGCCGGGCGGACCTCGTCGCCTTCGAGTGGCGCGCCGCGCTGGGCGACGCCCCGGTCACCGAGGCGGAGCTGCTGGCGCTGGCCGCCTCGCGCGAGCCGCTGGTGCGCTTCCGCGGCGAGTGGGTGCAGGTGGACCGCGAGGAGCTGCGCCGCAGCGCGCAGTTCCTGCGCCGGCGCGGCAGCGGGCGGGCCACCGTGCTGGACCTGCTCACGGGCCTGGGCTCGGCGCGCGACCTGCCCGCCCCCGTCACCGGCGTGCACGCGCGCGGCGCGCTGGGCGAGGTGCTCGCCGGGCACGCCGGGGCGCACCTGCCCGAGCAGGGCGACCCGCCGGGGCTGACCGCCCCGCTGCGGCCCTACCAGCGGCGCGGGGTGGCGTGGCTGGCGGCGATGGCGCAGCTGGGCCTGGGCGCGGTGCTGGCCGACGACATGGGGCTGGGCAAGACGCTGCAGCTGCTCGCGCTGGAGCTGCACGAGCGCGGCGCCGGGCAGGCGCGCCCGCACGGGTGGGCGCCGAGCCTGCTGGTGTGCCCGACGAGCCTGGTGGGCAACTGGCAGGCCGAGGCCGCCCGGTTCACGCCCTCGCTGCGCGTGCACGTGCACCACGGCCCCGGCCGGCCGGCGGGCCCGGAGCTGGCGCGCACCGCCGCCGCGCACGACCTCGTGGTGACCACCTACGGGCTGCTGGTGCGCGACGCGGCCGCGCTGGCCGCGGTGCGCTGGCGCCGGCTCGTGCTCGACGAGGCCCAGCACGTGAAGAACGTCGCCACCCGCGCGGCCCGGGCGGTGCGCGCGGTGCCCGCCGAGCACCGGGTGGCGCTGACGGGCACGCCGGTGGAGAACCGCCTGGAGGACCTGCGCGCCGTCCTGGACGCCACCAACCCCGGCCTGCTGGGCGGGCCGGCGAGCTTCCGCGACACCTTCGCGGTGCCGGTGGAGAAGCTCGGGCACGCCGCGCCCGCGCAGCGCCTGGCGCTGGTCACCCGCCCCTTCGTGCTGCGCCGACTGAAGAGCGACCCCGCGATCGCCCCGGACCTGCCCGAGCGCATGGAGGTGACGGTGCGCGCCAACCTCACCCCCGAGCAGGCCGCCCTGTACCGCGCGGTGCTCGACCGGGTGCTCGCGCGCCTGGCCGACGCCGACGACCGCGGCCGGCGCGGGCTGGTGCTGGGCGCGCTGACCCGCCTGGCGCAGGTGTGCAACCACCCCGCGCACTACCTCGCCGACGGCTCCGGCGTGCTGCACCGCGGCCGGCACCGCTCGGGCAAGCTCGCCGTCCTCGACGACGTGGTCGGCACCGCGCTGGCCGAGGGCGAGAAGGTGCTGTGCTTCACCCGCTTCGCGGAGTTCGGGCACCTGCTGGCCCCGCACCTGTCCGAGCGCGCCGGCCGGCGCGTGCCGTTCCTGCACGGCGGGCTGACGCGCGCGCGCCGCGACGCGCTGGTCGCCGAGTTCGCCCGCGACGACGGCCCGCCCGTGCTGCTGCTCTCGCTGCGCGCGGCGGGCACGGGGCTGAACCTCACCGCCGCCAACCACGTCGTGCACCTGGACCGCTGGTGGAACCCCGCCGTGGAGGACCAGGCCACCGACCGCGCGCACCGCATCGGGCAGCGCCGCGCGGTGCAGGTGCGCACGCTCGTCAGCGCCGGGACCGTGGAGGAGAAGGTGGACGAGGTGCTCGCCCGCAAGCGGGAGCTGGCCGGCTCGGTCGTCGGCGCCGGCGAGGGCTGGATCGCCGACCTCGACGACGAGGCGCTGCACGACCTGCTGCGCCTGGGCGCCGACGCGGTGGGGGACTGAGCCGTGACCCCTCCCCCGGCACCGCGCACCCCGCGCACCCCGCGCACCCCGCGCTCCGCCGGCCGGGCGGCCGCCCGGCCCGCCCGCGCGCGCTGGTCGCGGCGCCTGGCCGCGTCGCTGGCCGCGCCGCCGACCGCGTCGCCGGCCGCGCCGGTGGCCGGTGCGATCGGCGAGGCGGCGTGGCGGCGCGGGCGCACCGCCGCCGAGGACGGCGCCGTGCGCGAGCTGCGCGTGCGCCCCGGCGCGGTGGGCGGGCGCGTGCAGGGCGAGCGCCCGCGCCCCTGGCTGGTGGAGGTGGGCGTGCGCCGCTTCGGGCCGGCCGAGCTGGACGCGCTCGTGGCGGTGCTGGTGGACAACCCGCTGCTCATCGCCCCGCTGGCCGGCGGGGACGTGCCGCCGGTGCTGGTGGACCTGCTCGCCGAGGTGGGGGTGGAGCTGCTGCCCTCGGCCGGGGAGGTGGCGTGGGACTGCAGCTGCCCCGACGACGGCGCGGGGGCCTGCGAGCACGCCGCCGCGCTCGTGCACGCCCTGGGCGAGCACCTGGACGCCGAGCCGGGCGAGCTGCTGGTGCTGCGCGGCGCCGCGCCGGCGGGGCTGCTGCGCCGGGTGGAGGCCGCCGCCTCGGGGCCCTCCCCCGCCGCCGACGACCTGGCCGCCGAGCTGGCCGCGGACCCGGCGCGCTTCCACGCGGTGCCCGCCGAGCCGCCGGAGCCCGCGGTGCTCGCCCGCCCCGCGGGACGCACCGCCGCCGACGACCTCGACGCGGCCGTGCTGGGCCCGGGCGGCGAGGGGGTGCCGGACGCGCTGCGCCCGCTGTACGCGGCGCTGCGCGCTCACCCCGGCGGCCGGTGAGCGCGAGCGGGCGGCGCGCCCGCCGGGCGCCAGGCGCGCGGGGGGGCGCGGGAGGGTGCGGGAGGGCCCGTGCGAGAGTGCTGCGGTGCTCCTGCCCCGCACCCCCGGCTGGGCGGCCGTGGCGGCCGCGGCGCGCACGCTGCTGGGCTCGGTCGCCCTGGCCGCGCTCGCGGCGGCCGGGCGCGCGGTCCTCGCCGGCGCGGACGGCGGCTGGCCGGGCGCGCTGGCGCCCGGGGCGCTGTTCGGGCTGCTCGCCGGCAGCACCAGCGCCCTGGTGGCGTTCGTCGTGCACGCCCTGACCGACCGGCTGAACGCCGCGCGGGTCGTCTTCGCGCTGCTGGCGGTGGCGTGGACGGCGGTGGTGCTGGGCTTCTCCGGCCGGCTGAGCGCCGCGGTGCTGCTCGCGGCCGCGGCCGCGGCGGCGGCGGTGTCGCTGTGGGGGCTGGCCCCGCTGCGCCACGTGCCGCCGATGCCCCGGTGGTGAGGCGTCGGGAATGGACGGCCCCGACTTGCTGCTGCACCCCGACGCGCCCAAGGTGGGCGCGCAGCACCCGCGCGGGTGCGCACCACAGGAGGACACGCCCCATGCGTCGCAGGACCCTCGGAACCGTCAGCGCCCTGGCCCTCGCCGGCCTCCTCGCCGCCTGCGGCGGCGGTGACTCCGGCGGCTCGGGCGGCACCGGCGGCTCCGGCTCGTCGCAGGAGGCGCTGACCTTCGGCACCGAGGGCACCTACGCGCCCTTCAGCTACCACGACGAGCAGAGCGGCGAGCTCGTCGGCTACGACATCGACGTGGCGAAGGCCGTGGGCGAGCACCTCGGGCGCGAGGTGGACTTCTCCGAGAACACCTGGGACGCGCTCTTCGCCGGCATGGAGGCCGGGCGCTACGAGGGCATCGCCAACCAGGTCTCCATCACGCCCGAGCGCGAGGCGGAGTACTCCTTCTCCGCCCCGTACACGGTCTCCACCGGCGTCGTGGTCACCCGCGCCGACGACACCTCGGTGACCTCCCTGGCCGACGTGGCGGGCAAGACCTCGGCGCAGTCCACGACGAGCAACTGGGCGCAGACCGCCACCGACGCCGGTGCGCGCGTGGAGGCCGTCGAGGGCTTCGCGCAGGCGGTCACGCTGCTCAAGCAGGGCCGCGTGGACGTGACGATCAACGACAACCTCGCCGTGCTGGACTACCTGAAGACCACCGGCGACGAGGACATCAAGATCGCGGCCGAGACGCCGGAGAGCACGCAGCAGGCCTTCGTCTTCCGCAAGGACGAGGCGGACCTGGCGAAGGAGGTCGGCGACGCGGTCGAGGCGCTGCGCGCCGACGGCACCCTGGCGCGCATCTCGCAGGAGTGGTTCGGCCAGGACGTCTCCGGCCCGGCCGCCGGCTGAGCCGCGGCGCGGCGGGCGGGGGGCGCGCGTGGACGCCGGCACGTGGCAGCTGGTGCTGGACTCGCTGGGGCCGCTGCTGGGCGGCCTCGTGCGCGGCACCATCCCGCTGACGCTGGTCAGCTTCGCCCTGGGGCTGGTCCTGGCCCTGGTGGTGGCGCTCATGCGGCTGTCCGACGTGCGGGTGCTCTCGGGCCTGGCGCGCGCCTACGTCTCGGTCATCCGCGGCACCCCGCTGCTGCTGCAGCTGTTCATCATCTACTACGGCCTGCCCTCGCTGGGGGTGACGCTGGACCCGTTCCCGGCGGCGGTCATCGCCTTCAGCCTCAACGTCGGCGGCTACGCCTCGGAGGTCGTCCGCTCGGCGATCCTGTCGGTGCCGCGGGGGCAGGTCGAGGCGGCGCTGACCATCGGGATGAACTACCCCACGACGATGCGCCGCATCGTGCTGCCGCAGGCCGCGCGGGTGGCGGTGCCGCCGCTGTCGAACACCCTCATCTCCCTGGTGAAGGACACCTCGCTCGCCTCGAGCATCCAGGTGACCGAGCTGCTGCGCCAGGCGCAGCAGATCGCCGCGCCCACGTTCGAGTTCTTCGCCCTCTACGGCGTGGCGGCCGTCTACTACTGGGTGGTGTGCCTGGTGCTCTCCTTCGCCCAGACCCGCGCGGAGACGCGCCTGAACCGGTACGTGGCCCGGTGAGCGGCCCGGTGCGCGGGGCGGCGGGCGCCCCGGCGCCCCGCGCCGCCGGCGCGCCGGCGCTGCTGGAGGCGCGCGGGCTGCGCAAGGCGTTCGGCGACCACGAGGTGCTGCGCGGCATCGACGTCAGCGCCGCGGCGGGCACCGTCACCGTCCTCATCGGCCCGTCGGGGTCGGGCAAGACGACGGTGCTGCGCTCCCTGAACGCCCTCGAGCCACCGGACGCGGGCAGCGTGCGCATCGGGGAGGTCGAGGTGCCCTTCCCGCAGCCGGTGCGCACCGGCGCCGGGCAGCGCGCGCTGCGCCGGCTGCGCGCGCAGAGCGGGATGGTCTTCCAGAGCCACAACCTCTTCCCGCACCTGAGCGTGCTGGAGAACGTCATGGAGGGCCCCGTCGTCGTCCAGCGCCGCCCGCGCGAGCAGGTGCGCGCCGAGGCGATGGCCCTGCTGGAGCGCGTCGGCCTGGCCGGCAAGGCCGAGCAGCACCCCTTCCAGCTCTCCGGCGGCCAGCAGCAGCGCGTGGGCATCGCCCGCGCGCTGGCGATCCGCCCGCAGCTGATGCTCTTCGACGAGCCGACCTCCGCGCTGGACCCCGAGCTCGTCGGGGAGGTCCTGGCCGTCGTGCGCGACCTGGCGGCCGAGGGCTGGACGATGGTCGTGGTCACCCACGAGATGCGCTTCGCGCGGCAGGTGGGCGACCAGGTCCTCTTCATGGACGGCGGGGTCGTCGTGGAGTCCGGGCCGCCGGCGGCCGTGCTGGAGCAGCCGCGCGAGGAGCGCACCCGACGCTTCCTGCACCGCCTGACCGACCCGCTGTGAGGGAGGACCCGCACACCCTGCCGTGCGGGTCCGGGTACCCGGAACGGTGAGGTGGGGTTCTCCCGACGGGTGCACGCAGGTTTCCGTGATGGCGACGCCACGGTGAATCGCGACAGTGGACGCGCCACCCGGTGGGAACCGCAGGACGCAGGCAGAGGCAGCGTCCCTGCCGGGTGGGTCCACCGCTCCTCGAGGAGGCTCCTGTGTCAACCACACTCACCCGCACCCCCGCCACCACGCTGCCTTCCGGGCCCGGGCACCTGCTCAGCGTGCGCGCGATCAGCCTGTTGTGCCTGGACGAGACCGAGCACGAGGGCTTCTGGCCCGCGGTCGGCGAGGGGATCGCCAACGACGCCATGCGCCTGTTCGCGCTCGTGACGACCCAGGTGGGCGCCGGCGCACCCACCCAGCACCGCACCGCCGTACTGAACCTCGGAGACGACTACGAGGACGGCAGGAGGGTGGACTTCGACCACGAGCTGGCCCGCGTGTTCATCCCTTCCGACGTGCAGTGGCCCGTGAAGCTCAACGCGCTGCTGTTCTTGGCGGAAGAGGACTGGGGCGGCCAGGAGTGGGACAAGCCCGTGCGCGAGATCATCGACCTCGTCGGCGGTGCTGCCGGTTCAGCTCTGAGCAAGCTGGCGAGCACCGCGGTCGGAGGTGCGCTCGGCGGCGCTGGCGGAGGCCCGGTGGGTGCCGCCGTGGGCGTCATCGCCGGCTTCGTCGTCGGTGCGGTCGCCGACGCCCTCAAAGACCTGGAGTCGGACGTGTTCCGACCCAACGACCTCTCGGTGGTGCTGCAACGTCCCACCGACGTCCTGGCTGGTCCTGATCCCCGACGCATGGTCGAACACCTGTTCTTCGAGGACTTCGGCGGCCGGTACCAGCTCACCTGCGAGGTGCGCTTGACGCCGGTACCAGTGCCCGGCTCCCCTCGCACCACCATCGACCTGATGCCGCTAGCGGCGCTGGGGCACTGGGTGGGTGGTCGACTCGTCGACGCCCACGTGATGACGGACGCGGCCGACGTGCGCTTCGGGGACACCGCGAACCTGCCCCTGGGCGCGGTCGTGCACGAGCAACGGGCCTTGGAGGACGGGTTGGTGCAGGACGTGCTGCACACCCACCCCAAGTGGCTGCCTCGAGGCACCATCAAGGGTTGGCTCCCCGATCAACTGCTCCCGGTAGCAGCCAAGTTCGAAGCTGAGGTCGGCTACGTGGCCGGTGCCACCGGCAGCGACGGCGTCGACTTCAAGGCCTTCGCTCACCGGACCGACGCGAACGGGCGCCGGGTGTGGCATCAGGTGCTCGACGTCCACAAGGACTACACCGGACGGTTGCAACACGTCAGCGCGGACCTGTCGCGGTGGGCCGGCACGCCGGTCGGCATCGAACTGCGCGTCGACGCAGGCTCCTCGCCGAGCCAGGACTGGGCGGTGTGGTCGCGGCCTCGGATCGTTGGGTACTGAGGCCGTGAGCATCGCCTCCCTGGCCGAGGACAGCGCCCTGCGCCTGAGCACCTCGAGCACAGGCCCGACCGCGACCACCCGCGCGCTCAGCGATGGCCAGCCGTTCGCGGTGTCGGACTCGACGCTCTCGAGGCTCGTCCGGTTCGTGCCGACCGAGACCATCACGTTGTACGTGGCTTTCGCGGCAGCCGTACGGGCCGCTGACCCCGCGGACGGCGCGGCGGACTGCGGGGACAGCCCAGCGCTCGCGTGGGCCGGCTTCATCGTCGCGCTGCTGCTGACCGGTGCGCTGACGCTGGGGCTGAGCTACCGAGCCCAACGTTCAGCGGCACCGCGCAAGCCGTACCGCTGGCCGGTCACGGAAACCGTGTTGGCGATGTCCGCCTTCGCGGTGTGGGGTCTCTCCTTGGAGTCGACGCCGCTGCGATCGCTGTGCGGCTACGACGACGGGGTATGGAGCCCGGTGCTTCTGCTCAGCGGCAGCCTGCTGATCCCCGCGGTGGCTCAGGTCGTCGGAGCGGGGGCGTCCTGGCAGAAGACGGCGCAGGATTGACGTCGAGCCGTCGTGCGGTGCGGTCTCAGCCCTGACCGGAGGAGCGCTCGCTACGCACTGACCCTGGAGGAAGCTGTGCGAGTCGTCATCGTCGAAGATCACGGCTGGCTGCGGGAGGCTCTGGCGGAAGCCTTGCCGGGCCGTGGTGTCGAAGTCGTCGGGCAGGCCGGCGACAGCACGAGCGCCCTGGCGGTCATCGACCGCACGGCACCGGACGTGGCCCTGCTGGACATTCGCCTGCCTCCCACCTTCAGCGACGAGGGCCTGCGCATCGCGGAGTCCGTCCGCGGGCGTTACCCACAGGTGGGACTGCTCGTCCTCTCCTCGCACGCTGAGGTGGCCATCGCCGAGCGGTTGGTGAACCTGCAGGACGACCCGTACGCCATCGGGTACCTGCTCAAGGAACGCGTCGGCGACCTGGGCGAGGTGGTCGACGCGGTGCACCGCGTCGCCGCCGGGGAGGTGGTCATCGACCCCTCGATCGTCGCCCGGCTCATGTCTCGCCGGCGCACCGTGGATCCGCTCGAGACCCTGACACCGTACGAGCGGCGTGTACTTGGTCTCGTCGCCGAGGGCAGGTCGAACCTGGGCATAGCCCGCCACCTGGGGATCCAGATCAGCACCGTGGAGAAGCACCTGACGAGCATCACGGGTAAGTTAGGTCTACCACAGTTGGAGGCCCAGGACCGACGCACCGTCAACGTCCGTGTGCTGGCCGCACTGGCGTTCTTGCGCAGCTCCACGTGATGCAGCGGTGGCCAGAAGGGTTGCCCGCGCCCCCGCTGCGTCCGCGATAATCCCTCGGAGACGACGTCCCCGAGGAGCGCCTTGTGAGTCCAGCACCCTCACGGACCGGCATTGGGCTCACCGTGCACGGAGCGCTCCCCCGGAGCCGAGGCCCCCGCAGCGCGGTCACCGCGCTGCGGGGGCTCGGCATCGCGGCGACCGGTGCGCTGGGCATCAGCGGTGCCGCGCTCTCGTGGGTGGTCTCCGAGCAACCGTGGTGGGTGCGCCTCCCCATGTCTGTGTGGGGCACAGGCACCATCGCGCTCGGCTGGCTGGCGGTGCTGCGCGGACGGGACGCACCGTCGGGACGCACCGGCCGACTGGCCATCGTCATGGGCGTGACGTACTACGCCAGCGTGCTGCGGGCATCCGAGCACCCGTTGATCTTCGCGGCGGCCTTCTCGTGCTCCTACGTGTGGATCGCCGTGCTCGGGCACCTGGTGATGACGTGGTGGCACCCGACGACGAGGTTGCGCGCCGCCCGCGGGGTGGTGATCGCCGGTTACATCGGTGCTTTCGGCTCCCAGTCGGCGCGCTACCTGATCGACCGCCCCGCCGCACCGAAGCTCCCGTGGTGGGACGAGGAAGAGCGCCCCCGGACCCCGGTCGAGGCGGTCGCGTCCTCCCTGCTGACCGCGTTGACCTTGATCGGCTTGGTGGTGGTCGTCCGGCGGTGGGCCTCCTCGCGCGGCCCCGGCCGGCACTTGAGCGCACCGATCGGAGTCGTCACCGCCGCCAGCGCCGGTCTCGTGGTGGCTGTCGGCGCTGCGACCGTCCTCGCTGCACCGATCCACGTGCGGACGGGACTCACCGCGGCCACGCTGATCGGCGGACAGGTGAGCGTTCTCGCAGCTCAGCGCATCGGTAGGACCCGTGCCTCCACGCTGCGCTGGCGAGTGGCCAGCGCTGCACTCGGCCTAGAACCTCAGCACCACTCCGTCGACCGCCCGGCCGAGCTCGAACGGGCTCTGACCGTGACGCTGGACGATCCCCGCGTGCGGCTCCTTTTCCCAGCCGGGGAAGACCGCTTCGTCGACGTCCACGGGGCTCTTCAACCAGTCCCGCCCGCCGATGGCGACCTGAGGGTCAGCGAGGTGCACCGAGGTCCTCGATTGCTGGCCCTGTTGCTGTACAGCCGGACTCGCGTGCCGGTCGAAGACGTCGCGGCGACGGTGCTCGCGGTCGCCGGGCTGGCGATCGAGTCCGCCACCGCTCAAGCGCTCATCACTGAGCAGCGCGACGAGATCCACCGATCGCGCGAGCGCCTCGCCACTGCGGGGCTGGATGAACGCCGGCGCATCCAGCAGGACCTGCACGACGGCGCCCAGCAGATGCTCTACAGCGTGCTGGCCACCCTCGACCAGGTGCGGCACGAGCTGACGCACTCCCGGGAGGGTTCTCGAGACCCCGTTGCACCTTGCGTCAACTGCCCGTTCGCAAGGGACCACCGCATGACGACCCGGGCGGAGGTGCTCACCGTCATCGACCGTGCCCACTCGCGCCTGACGGCGGCCATCGCCGAACTGCGCGCGCTGACCAGGGGCATCTACCCAGCAGTGCTCACCGAGCACGGCCTCGCTGCTGCCGTGGAATCGCTGGCCGACACGTGTTCCATCACGTTGATCGCCACTGTTCCCGCGGGGCGCTGGCCCGTGCCAGTGGAGGTCACGCTCTACTTCGTCGCTGCGGAGTGCATCACGAACACCGTGAAGCACACGCGGTGTGATGACGCGCGCGTGCGGGTCATCGAACAGGATGGCGTGCTGCAGCTCAGCGTCCAGGACGACGGAGGAGGCGGTGCGCACGTGCGTCCCGGGGGCGGCCTGGCCAACCTGCGTGACCGCGTGGCCGCCCTGGGAGGGACCCTTGACGTCCTCAGCGACGACCACGGCACCACGGTCACCGCATGCATCCCTTCAGCGGTCGTCCGACCCCGGACGTGATCAACCCGAGCCGCTGGCGACCTCGTCACACGCCACCTGGGGACTTCACGGGTGCACGCACCACAGCGCCGACGGGGGACGTCTGCGCAGCGGCCCAGAACCTGCGCCGAGCGGCGCCGATGGTGACCGGTGCCCGATGAGATCGACGTGCGGCACCGCCTGACCGACCCGCTGTGAGGCGCACCCCCGCACCCCCCGCACCCCCGGGGTGGGGGTGCGGGGGCGGGGCTCAGACGGGCACGATCTCCGGGGCGCGCAGGCGCACCGCGTCGGCGCTGGCGTCGTCGGGCTGCTCCTGCGAGGCCCGCTCGGCGGCCACCCGCTCCAGGTACGTGCTGACCTCGGTGGCGCGCCGCTCCCCGTCCCAGCCCAGCGCGTCGCCCACGAGCTGCGCGACCAGCTCGGCGCTCTCGGTGCCGCGGTCGTACGTCTCGATGGAGATGCGGGTGCGCCGGGCCAGGACGTCGTCGAGGTGGCGCGCGCCCTCGTGCGTGGCGGCGTAGACCACCTCCGCCTTGAGGTAGTCGTCGGCGTGCGGCAGCGCCTCGGCCAGCGAGGCGTCCGCCGCGATCAGCTCCAGCACCTCGTCGACGGCCGAGCCGTAGCGGTCGAGCAGGTGCTCGACGCGGTCCACGTGCAGGCCCGCGCGCGCGGCCAGCTGGTGGCGCTGGTTCCACAGCGCGTGGTAGCCCTCGGCGCCCACGAGCGGCACGTCCTGGGTGATCGAGGGCGGCACCTTCCCGTCCAGCCCGTCCGCCGCGACGTCCACGGCGTCCTTGGCCATGACCCGGTACGTCGTGTACTTGCCGCCGGCCACGACGACCAGGCCGGGCACCGGGTGGCCCACGACGTGCTCGCGCGAGAGCTTGCTGGTGGACTCCGACTCCCCGCTGAGCAGCGGGCGCAGGCCCGCGTAGACGCCCTCGACGTCCGCGCGCGTCAGCGGCGACCTGAGCACGCCGTTGGCGTGGGACAGGACGTAGTCGATGTCGGCGCTGGTGGCCGCCGGGTGCGCCTTGTCGAGGTTCCAGTCGGTGTCGGTGGTGCCGATGATCCAGTGCCGGCCCCACGGGATGATGAACAGCACGCTCTTCTCGGTGCGCAGGATCATCCCCGTGCGCGACTGGATGCGGTCGCGCGGCACGACGAGGTGGATGCCCTTGGAGGCGCGCACCTGGAACTGCCCGCGCGCGCCCACCAGCTCCTGCGTCTCGTCGGTCCACACGCCGGTGGCGTTGATGACCTGCTTGGCGCGCGCGCGCACCTCCTCGCCGGTCTCCAGGTCCACCAGCACCGCGCCGACGACCCGCTCGCCCTGGCGCAGGAACTCCTTCACCCGGGTGCGGTTGGCGCACAGCGCGCCGTAGGTGGCCGCCGTGCGCGCGATCGTCACGGTGTGCCGGGCGTCGTCGACCTGCCCGTCGTAGTACTGGATGGCACCGACCATGGCGTCGCGGCGGATGCCGGGCGCCTCCTTCGCCACGCCCTTGCGCGTCAGGTGCCGGTGCAGCGGGAAGCCCTGGTTGTTGCCGCTGGAGAGGGCCATCGCGTCATACAGCGCCACCCCGGAGCCGACGTAGGGCCGCTCGGCGAACCGCTTGGTCAGCGGGTACAGGAACGGCACCGGCTTGACCAGGTGCGGGCACAGCTTGTTGCGCAGCAGGCCGCGCTCGCGCAGCGCCTCGTGCACGAGGCCGAAGTCCAGCATCTCCAGGTAGCGCAGGCCGCCGTGGATGAGCTTGGAGGAGCGGCTGGAGGTCCCGCTGGCCCAGTCCCGCGCCTCCACCAGCCCGGTGCGCAACCCGCGCGTCACCGCGTCCAGGGCCGCGCCGGTGCCGACCACGCCCCCGCCCACGACCAGCACGTCCAGCTCGCCCTCGGCCATCCCGCGCAGGGCGTCCTGCCGCGCCTGCGGCGACAGCGGCTTGATCTCCACGTCACGTCCTCCAGGTAGTGCGTCTCGTCCATCGTGCGGCCCGGTGCCGCGGTGGGGGGGGGGGGGGGGGGGGGGGGGGGGGGGGGGGGGGGGGGGGGGGGGGGGGGGGGGGGGGGGGGGGGGGGGGGGGGGGGGGGGGGGGGGGGGGGGGGGGGGGGGGGGGGGGGGGGGGGGGGG
>NZ_JBJLRD010000070.1:0-16930 GCF_050871305.1 Kineococcus gypseus
GGCTCGCCGACGAGCTGGACTTCCCCACCCTGCTGACCGTGCTGTCGTGGGTGCGTCGAGGCGGCGGGGGGGCCGGTGGGGTGGGGGGTGGGGTTCGCGGCAGCGTCCCCGCCGCGGCGTGCGCGGCGGGGACGCTCCCGCGGGGGGACGTCGGTCAGCTCGCCTGACCGGCGTCGACCTCGGCCTGGGTGTAGTAGTCCGTCTCGACGAGCGCCGGGACGATGTTGTCCTTCGTGACGATCTGCGACTCGAGCAGGAAGGACGGGACGACCTTCACGCCGTTGTCGTACGTCTCGGTGTCGTTGGCCTCGGGCTCCTGGCCCTCCAGGATCGACCCGGCCGCGCGCACGGCCTCGTCGGCGAGCAGGCGGGTGTCCTTGAAGATGGTGGAGTACTGCACGCCGTCGTTGATGAGCTTGACGGAGGCGATCTCGGCGTCCTGGCCGGTGATGACCGGGACGGGCTGCCCCGCACCGCCGTAGCCGGCGTTCTGCAGGGCGGTGATGATGCCGCGGGAGATGCCGTCGTAGGGCGAGAGCACCCCGTCGACGCGGCTTCCGTCGTTGTAAGCGCTCGTGAGCAGGTCCTCCATGCGCCGCTGGGCGGTCTCCTGCTGCCAGCGCAGGATGGCGGCCTGGTCGATGGCGGTCTGGCCGGACTTGACCCTGATCGCACCGGAGTCGATGAACGGCTGGATGGTGTCGATGGCGCCGTCCCAGAAGAACTGCGCGTTGTTGTCGTCCAGCGAGCCGGCGAACAGCTCGACGTTGAACGGGCCGGTGGCGGTGCCCGGGCTGCCGTCGGGGTTCAGCAGGCCCAGGCCCTGCAGCAGCGAGGTGCCCTGCTGGACGCCGACGTTGTAGTTGTCGAAGGAGACGTAGAAGTTCACGTCCTCGCTGCCGCGGATGAGGCGGTCGTAGGAGATGACCTCGATGCCGGCGTCGGCGGCGGCGGACAGCTGGCTGGTCAGCGCGGTGCCGTCGATGGCGGCGATGATGAGCAGGTCCACGCCCTGGGTGATCATCTGGTCGATCTGCTGCGACTGCGTGGGGATGTCGTCGTTGGCGAACTGCAGCTCGACCTCGTAGCCGGCCTCCTGCAGGCCCGCCTCGACGTTGGCGCCGTCGGCGATCCAGCGCTCGGAGGTCTGGGTGGGCATCGACACGCCGACGGTGACGTCACCCTCGGCACCGCCACCGGAACCGTTGTCCCCGGAACCGGCGCCCTCACCGCCGCAGGCGGTGAGGGTCAGGGCCAGACCGGCAGCGACGGCTGCCAGCGAGCGACGAGTGATCACGGCGGAACTCCTCTGTACGTCGTGAGCGTCGGAACGGGGTGGTTCTCGACGGGTGCTGTGGGCGCCACCTGCAGGCGCGGCGGACGGCTGCTCGACCGGGCTTCCTCGTCCCGGTCCGGGTGCAGCGGTCGTGCGGACGTCCGTCATTGTTAACGTTAGCAGCGAGGCCGTCAAGCAGCCCCGGCCCTCCTGCGCCACCCGGGTGAGGGGCCGCGGGGACGGGGGTGCGGGCGCCCGCCGGGACCGCCCCCGCAGCCGGGGCGGGGGGCTGCGCGCTGGGTTAACCTGAGCCCTGCGGACCCCCGCACCCCCTCCACCGGCGCGACGCCGGTCCCGCGAACGCCGACGTCCCGGGGCGCGTCCCGGTCCCCTCCCCCACCCCCGTGCCCTCGGCACGGTGACAGGCAGGAAACGCACATGAGCCCTCCCGCTGACCCGGCGCCGCCGCCGCCCGGGGGTGCCCGCACCCCCGTGCTCGCGGACGTCGCCGAGCTGGCCGGGGTGTCCCAGCAGACCGTCTCGCGCGTGGTGCGCGGGTCCGGTTCCGTGGCCCGGCGCACCCGCGAGCGCGTGGAGCAGGCGATCGCCGAGCTGGGCTACCAGCCGAACGCGGCGGCCCGCGCCCTGGTGACGCGCCGCTCGCACCGCATCGGGGTGGTCGCCGCCAGCACGTCGCTGTACGGGCCGGCGCTGACGCTGGTGGGCGTGCAGGAGGCCGCGCGCGCGGCCGGGTACTCGGTGACCGTGGTCGTGGTCAGCGACCTGCTGCCGAGCACGGTGGCCGAGGCGTTCCAGGAGCTGCGCGGGCAGTCGGTGGACGGCGCGATCGCGGTGGTGCCCGAGGACGCCTCGCAGGCGGCGGTGGCCGCGGCGGACACGGCGTTCCCGTGCGTGCTGGCCCCGGGCCTGGACGGCGCGGGCGTGCCGGACGCGTACTGGAGCGAGGTGGCCGCGGCGCGCGGGGCGACCGAGCACCTGCTCTCGCTGGGGCACCGCACGGTGCACCACGTCGGCGGCCCAGTGGACTGGGCGGAGTCGCGGGCGCGCTCGACCGGCTGGCGCACGGCCCTGGTGGAGGCGATGCGGGTGGTGCCGCGGCCGGTGCGCGGGGACTGGACGGCCGCCTCCGGCTACCGCGCCGGGCGCGAGGTCCTCGCGGACGGGGCCACGGCGGTCTTCTGCGGCAACGACCACATGGCCATCGGCGTCGTGCGGGCGATCACCGAGAGCGGGCTGTCGGTGCCCGCCGACGTCAGCGTCGTCGGCTTCGACGACGTGCCCGAAGCCGCGTACCTGAACCCGCCGCTGACGACGGTGCACCAGGACTTCACCGAGATCGGCCGGCGGTGCGTGCGGGTGCTGCTGGGGCGGCTGTCCCAGCGCATCGTGGAGCCGGGTGCGCTGAGCCCGGCGCTGGTGGTGCGCGAGAGCACCGGCCCCGCCCCGGTGCGTCGGCGGGGGCCGCGCGCGGTGGCGGTGGAGCGCTCGGCGCTGCCGGCGCCCACCGCGCCGGTGGTGCCCACCGCCGGCGCACCGTCCTGAGCACCGCGTCCCGAGCACCGCGTCCCGAGCACCGCGTCCCGAGCACCGCGTCCCGAGCACCGCGTCCCGAGCACCGCGTCCCGAGCACCGCGCCTCGAGCGGGCGTCCCAGGCGCGCCGCCGGGCCGCACGCACCGGGGCCCCGGCCGGCTGCTGCCGGACCGGGGCCCCGGGTCGTGCTGGGTGGTGCTGGGTGGTGCAGGCCGGGACCGCGCGGGCGCGGTCCCGGCCGGGCGGTCACTGACCGCCGGTGAGCTTCTCGCGCAGGGCGGCCAGCGCCTCGTCGGAGGCGAGGGTGCCGGCGGCCTCCGGGGCCTCCGAGGTGTAGGAGGACGGGGCCGAGCCGGTGCTGGACGAGGAGGACGAGCCGGCCGCGGGCGAGACGCCCTCGGCCTCGGCGCGCGCCTCGGCCTCGGCCTGCTCGGCGACGGAGCGCTTGTGCGCCTCCCAGCGCTCGTGGGCGAGCGCGTACTGCGTCTCCCACTCCTCGCGCTGGGCCTCGTAGCCCTCGAGCCAGTCGTTGGTCTCCGGGTCGAAGCCCTCGGGGTACTTGTAGTTGCCCTGCTCGTCGTAGTCCGCGGCCATGCCGTACAGCGACGGGTCGAACTCGTCGCCGGCGGCGGCCAGGGACTCGGTGGCCTGCTTGAGCGAGAGCGAGATCCGGCGGCGCTCCAGGTCGATGTCGATGACCTTGACGAAGATGTCCTGGTTGACCTGGACGACCTGCTCGGGCACCTCGACGTGGCGCTCGGCCAGCTCGGAGATGTGCACCAGGCCCTCGATGCCGTCGTCGACGCGCACGAACGCGCCGAACGGGACGAGCTTGGTGACCTTGCCGGGCACGACCTGGCCGATGGCGTGGGTGCGGGCGAACTGCTGCCACGGGTCTTCCTGGGTGGCCTTCAGCGACAGGGACACGCGCTCGCGGTCCATGTCGACGTCGAGCACCTCGACGGTGACCTCCTGGCCGACCTCGACGACCTCGGAGGGGTGGTCGATGTGCTTCCAGGACAGCTCGGAGACGTGCACGAGGCCGTCCACGCCGCCCAGGTCGACGAACGCGCCGAAGTTGACGATGGAGGAGACCACGCCGGAGCGGACCTGGCCCTTCTGCAGGGTCTGCAGGAAGGTCTGGCGCACCTCGGACTGCGTCTGCTCGAGCCAGGCGCGGCGGGACAGGACCACGTTGTTGCGGTTCTTGTCCAGCTCGATGATCTTGGCTTCGATCGTCTTGCCCACGTAGGGCTGCAGGTCGCGCACGCGGCGCATCTCGACCAGCGACGCCGGCAGGAAGCCGCGGAGGCCGATGTCGAGGATGAGACCACCCTTGACGACCTCGATGACGGTGCCCTCGACGACCTCGTCGGCCTCCTTCTTGGCCTCGATCGTGCCCCAGGCGCGCTCGTACTGGGCGCGCTTCTTGGACAGGATCAGGCGACCCTCCTTGTCCTCCTTCTGGAGGACCAGGGCCTCGACCTCGTCGCCGACGCCGACGACCTCGTTGGGGTCGACGTCGTGCTTGATCGAGAGCTCGCGCGAGGGGATGACGCCCTCGGTCTTGTAACCGATGTCGAGCAGGACCTCGTCGCGGTCGACCTTCACGATGGTGCCGGAGACGATGTCACCGTCGTTGAAGTACTTGATGGTCTTGTCGACCGCTGCGAGGAAGTCCTCAGCCGATCCGATGTCGTTGATCGCGATCTGAGGGGTGCCGCTCGCCGGAGCGGTCGTCGTGGTCGTCATGGAGGTAGGGGCTCCGTCAGGGACAGTCGAAGGTTCGCGCCCGGGGGCCCCGGCCGCGGCGGGCCCGCACCCGGCCCGAGTGGGGGCAGCCGGGGGTGGACGCTCGCCGTTCAAGACTACCGGCGGCGCCGCGCGCAGGCAAAGCACCCCCGGCGCCGGCGGCACCGGCCCGCGAGCGCCGGCGGGTGGCCGCGGGGGTGGCGGCGGGGGTGGCGGCGGGGGTGGCGGCGGGGGTGCTGCCACGATGGGCCCGGTGAGCGGTGCGGAGCGTGAGGCGTCGGGCGGTTTCGCGGTGCAGCGGCGCGCGGTGGGGCCGGCGGAGGCGGTGGCGGCGCAGCGGCGCTGGTGGGACGCGGAGGCGGTGGGCTACCGGGCCGAGCACGGGGCGTTCCTGGGGGACGCGCTGGCCGGTTCGGACCTGGTGTGGGGTCCGGAGGGGTTGCGCGAGGAGGTCGCGGGGCTGCTGGGGGACGTGCGCGGGCGGCTGGTGCTGGAGGTGGGGGCGGGGGCGGCGCAGTGCTCGCGGTGGCTGGCCGGGCGCGGGGCGCGGGTGGTGGCCAGCGACCTGTCGGCGGGGATGCTGGCGCAGGCGGTGGCGGCCGACGCGCAGGCGGGGGTGCGCACGCCGCTGGTGCAGTGCGACGCGCGGGTGCTGCCGTTCGGGGCCGGGGTGTTCGACGTGGTGTTCACCTCGTACGGGGCGCTGCCGTTCGTGGCGGACGCGCAGCGGGTGCTGGGCGAGGCGGTGCGGGTGCTGCGGCCGGGGGGGCGGTTCGTGGCGAGCGTGCCGCACCCGGTGCGCTGGGCGCTGCCGGACGTGCCCGGGCCGGAGGGGCTGACGGTGCACCACTCGTACTTCGACCGGCGCCCGTACGTGGAGTCGCAGGAGGACGCGGCGGGGGTGGTGCGGGTGACGTACGCGGAGCACCACCGCACGGTGGGCGACTGGGTGCGGCTGGTGCGGGCGGCGGGGCTGGTGCTGCAGGACCTGGTGGAGCCGGAGTGGGCGGCCGGGGAGGCGGTGTGGGGCGGGTGGAGCCGGCTGCGCGGGGAGCTGGTGCCGGGGACGCTGGTGCTGGTGTGCACGGCGCCGGACGGGGCGCCGGAGGGGGCGCCGGCGACCTGAGCGCGCTCCCGCCCCCGGGTCCGGCACCCGCCGGTCCCCCGCCCACCGGTCCCCCACCCACCGGTCCCCCACCCACCACGAGAGGTCCCAGCGTGCTCCCTCGCGCCACCACCCAGGACGGCACCCACCCGCGGCCGCAGCTGCTGCGCGAGCGCTGGACGGACCTGTCCGGCACGTGGCAGCTCGCCTTCGACGACGAGCGCCGCGGGCTGGCCGACGGCTGGCAGCACCTGGGCGACCTCGGGGAGCGCTCGGTCTTCGACCGCGACGTCGTGGTGCCCTTCCCGCCGGAGTCGCCGGCCTCGGGGGTCGGCGAGAGCGGTCCGCACCCGGTGGTGTGGTACCGGCGCACCCTGCGCCTGGTGGACGTGGACGGCTGGGAGGCGGTGCGCGAGGGTCACCGCGTGCGGCTGCGCTTCGGGGCCGTGGACCACGCGGCGCGGGTGTGGCTGGACGGTGCGCTGCTGGGGGGTCACGAGGGCGGGCAGACGCCCTGGGACGTGGACCTGACCGACGCCCTGGGCGCGGCGCGCCCGGGCGTGGACCCCCTGGCGCGGCACGTGCTGGTGGTGCGCGCCGAGGACGACCCGCGCGACGTGACCCAGCCGCGCGGCAAGCAGGACTGGCAGGACGAGCCGCACGGTATCTGGTACCGGCGCACCACGGGCATCTGGCAGCCGGTGTGGTGCGAGGTCGTGCCGCCGCTGGCCGTGGAGCACCTGACGTGGACGCCCGACGTGCCCGCCGGTGCGGTGCACCTGCAGGTGGAGCTCAGCGCGGCGCCGGTGGAGCCGGTGGCGCTGGAGGTGCGCCTGGAGCTGGACGGGCGGGTGCTGGCCGAGCAGCGCGTGCTGGTGGAGGAGCAGCACACCCGCACCGTGCTGGTGCTGCCGGCGCTGGGCAACGGCCAGGGGCTCGCGCAGCTGCTGTGGTCGCCCGAGCAGCCGCGGCTGGTGGACGCCGCGGTGCGCGTGCTGGCCGGCGGGCGGGTCGTCGACGAGGTCGCCAGCTACCTGGGCCTGCGCAGCGCGGGCGTGGGCGGCGGGGCGTTCCTGCTCAACGGCCAGCCCTGCTTCCTGCGCTCGGTGCTCGAGCAGGGCTACTGGCCCGCCTCCCACCTGGCCGCCCCGGACGCGGCGGCGCTGCGGCGCGAGGTGGAGCTGGTCAAGGAGCTCGGCTTCAACGCCGTGCGGGTGCACCAGAAGGTCGAGGACCCGCGCTTCCTGCACTGGGCGGACCGGCTGGGCCTGCTGGTGTGGGGCGAGACGGCCAACGCCTACGCCTTCACCCCGCGCGCGGTGCAGCGGCTGACGCGCGAGTGGATGGAGGTCGTCCACCGCGACGCCGGCCACCCGTGCGTCGTCACGTGGGTGCCACTGAACGAGAGCTGGGGCGTGCAGCACATCGCCACCAGCAGCGCCCAGCAGCACTACGCCACCGCCCTGGCCGCGCTCACGCGCGCGCTGGACCCCAGCCGCCCGGTCGTCAGCAACGACGGGTGGGAGCACACCGACAGCGACCTGTGGACCGTGCACGACTACGCCGGCACCGGGGCCGAGCTGGCCGGGCGCTACGGCTCGGCGGCGGCCGTGCAGGCGCTGCTGGCCGGCACCGGCCCCGCCGGGCGGCGCGTGCGCCTGCCCGGCGGCGGCGAGCGCGGGCAGCCGGTGGTGCTCTCCGAGTTCGGCGGGGTGCGCTACGCCCCGGGCGCGCCGGCGGGCAGCACCTGGGGGTACTCCAGCGCGAGCGACGCCGAGGACTTCGCCGCGCGCCTGGCGGACCTGTTCGGCGCGGTGCACGCCTCCCCGGTCCTGGCGGGCTTCTGCTACACGCAGCTGACCGACACGCTGCAGGAGGCCAACGGCCTGCTCGACGAGCACCGCCGGCCCAAGCTGCCGGTGGAGCGGATCCGGGCCATCGTCACGGGCGAGCGCCCGCGCTGAGGCCGGGCGGGGGCGCTCCCCCGCCCGGGCTCGTGCCCGGGCTCGTGCCGGGCTAGTGCCCGGCCTCGTGCCAGGAGCGGCCCGCGCCGACGGAGACGTCCAGGGGCACGGCGAGGTCGGCGGCGCCGGCCATGGTGGTGCGCACCAGCTGCTCGAGCTGCTCGCGCTCGCCGGCGGCCACCTCCAGCACGAGCTCGTCGTGCACCTGCAGCAGCAGCCGCGAGCGCAGGGCGGCCTCGCGCAGGCCGCGGTCGAGGTCGAGCATGGCGACCTTGATGATGTCGGCGGCCGAGCCCTGGATGGGGGCGTTCAGGGCCATGCGCTCGGCCATCTCGCGGCGCTGGCGGTTGTCGCTGGTCAGGTCGGGCAGGTAGCGGCGCCGGCCCATGATGGTCTCGGTGTAGCCGACGCGGCGGGCCTCCTCCACCACGCCGTGCAGGTAGTCGCGCACGGCGCCGAAGCGGGCGAAGTAGTCGTCCATGAGGCCACGGGCCTCCTCGGTGGAGATCTTCAGCTGGTTGGACAGGCCGAAGGCGGACAGCCCGTACGCCAGGCCGTAGGACATGGCCTTGATCTTGGCGCGCATGTCGGGTGTGACGTCGGCGGGGGCCACGCCGAAGACGCGGCTGCCGACGTAGCGGTGCAGGTCCTCCCCGGAGGTGAACGCGGCGATGAGGTCGGCGTCGCCGGACAGGTGCGCCATGATGCGCATCTCGATCTGGGAGTAGTCGGCCGTCAGCAGGCTCTCGTAGGAGCCGGCGCCGGCGGTGGCGTCGCGCCCGACGACGAAGGCGGCGCGGATGCGCCGGCCCTCGTCGGTGCGGATGGGGATGTTCTGCAGGTTCGGGTCGGTGGAGCTGAGCCGGCCGGTGGCGGCGGCCATCTGCTGGAACGTGGTGTGCACGCGCGCGTCGTCGGCGACGGACTTGCGCAGCCCCTCCACCGTCTGGCGCAGCCGCGAGGCGTCGCGGTGCTCGAGCAGGTGCTGCAGGAACGGGTGGCCGGTCTTGACGAAGAGGGCGGCCAGGGCGTCGGCGTCGGTGGTGTAGCCGGTCTTGGTGCGCTTGGTCTTGGGCATGCCCAGCTGCTCGAAGAGCACCGTCTGCAGCTGCTTGGGCGAGCCGAGGTTGATCTCGGCGCCGACGACCTCGTGGGCCAGGCGCGCGGCGTCGGCCACCCGCTCGGCGAAGTGGGCCTCCAGCTCGGCGAGCAGCTCGTCGTCGACGGCGATGCCGACGCGCTCGGCGCGGGCGAGCACGTCGACCAGGGGCAGCTCGACGTCGTGCAGCAGGCGGGTGCCGCCGCGCGCGTCCAGCTCGGCGAGCAGGACGGCGGACAGCTCGGCGATGGCCAGGGCGCGCACCATGCCGTCCTGGGCGCGGGCGTGCTCGCCGGCGCCGACGGGGCCCTCGCCGGCGTCCAGGGCCAGCTGCTCGTCGCCGGGCTCCTCCGGCGCCGCGCCGGCCCCGGCGCCCGCGGTGCCCTCGGCGCGCAGCTCGCGCTTGAGGTGGCGCACGGCCAGGTCGGCCAGGTCGTAGCTGCGCTGGTCGGGCCGGCACAGGTAGGCGGCCAGGGCGGTGTCCACGGCCACCCCGGCCAGGTTCCAGCCGCGCGCGGCCAGCGCGTGGCTGGGGCCCTTGACGTCGTGCACGAGCTTGGGCGCGTCGGCGTCGGCCAGCCAGGTGGCCAGGGCGCGCTCGTCGCCGGGGGTCAGGGTGGCCGGGTCCACCCAGGCGGCCACGCCGTCGGCGCCGGCCAGCGCCAGGCCGGTGACGTCGCCGGTGCCGCGGGCCCACTGCCCGGCCACGTGCAGGCCGGTGCGGCCGCGGGCGTGCTCGGCCAGCCAGGGTGCCAGCTCGTCGTCGAGCAGGACGGCGCCGTCGACGCCGAAGCCGGCCTCGGCCTCGGGTTCGGCGGATTCCAGGGTGGCGAAGAGGCGCTCGCGCAGGACGCGGAACTCCAGGCCGTCGAAGACGGTGTGGACCTGCTCGCGGTCCCAGGCGCGGCGCACGAGGTCGTCCGGGGTCACCGGCAGGGGCAGGTCGCGCACCAGGGCGTTGAGGCGGCGGTTGCGGATGACGCCGTCGAGGTGGGCACGCAGGCTCTCGCCGGCCTTGCCGCCGATGCGGTCGGCGTCGGCGATGACGCCGTCGAGGCCGTCGTGGGTGGTGATCCACTTCGCGGCGGTCTTCGGGCCCACGCCGGGCACGCCGGGCAGGTTGTCGGAGGTCTCCCCCACCAGCGCGGCCAGGTCCGGGTAGCGCTCGGGCGGCACGCCGTAGCGCTCCTGGACGACCTCGGGGGTCATGCGCACCAGGTCCGAGACGCCCTTGCGCGGGTAGAGCACCGTGACCACGTCGCGCACCAGCTGCAGGGCGTCGCGGTCGCCGGTGGAGACGAGGACCTCGTAGCCGGCGGCGACGGCCCGCTCGGTCAGGGTGGCGATGACGTCGTCGGCCTCGTAGCCCTCGAACTCCACCACCGGCACGCGCAGGGCGGCCAGGACCTCCTTGATGAGCTCGACCTGCCCGCCGAACTCCTGCGGGCTCTTCAGGCGGGTGGCCTTGTACTCCGCGTAGGCCTCGGTGCGGAAGGTGGTGCGCGAGACGTCGAAGGTGACGGCCAGGTGGGTGGGCTCCTCGTCGCGCAGGACGTTGATGAGCATGGAGGTGAACCCGTACACCGCGTTGGTGGGCTGGCCGGTGCTGGTGGCGAAGTTGTCCACCGGCAGGGCGTAGAAGGCGCGGTAGGCCAGGGAGTGCCCGTCGACGAGCAGCAGGCGCGGGCGCGTGCGGGCGGGGGCGCGCCGCTGCGCGGCGGGGGTGCGGCGGGCCGTCGACGCGGTCGGTGGGGTCACGCCGCCAGGGTAGTCAGCACCCCCGACGCCCCCCGCGCCAGCACGCGCCCCCGCCGCCGGCAGGCGCGCACCGGGCGCCGGCAGGCGCGCACCGGGCGCCGGCAGGCGCGCACCGGGCGCCGGCAGGCGCGCACCGGGCGCCGGTGGCGCTGCGGGCGCGTCAGGGCACCGGGGCGGTGGACGTCGCCGGCGGCGGCACCGGCGCGGCGCCGAGGGCGGCGCTGCGGGCCAGGCGCGCGCGCAGCGAGCGGCGCCGGGCGACCACGTCGGAGCGCTGGTGCTCGCCGGCGGGGGCGTCCACGGCCAGGCGCCGGCGCAGCACCGTCAGCGGCGCGGCGCGGCGCACCACCACGGGCGCGAAGCCGAGGCGGGCCAGGTAGCGGGTGTAGTCGCGGTCGCCCGGCAGCGCGGTGCACGCCAGCTGCTCGGCGCCCTCGGCCTCGGCCAGCTGCAGCGCCCGGCGCAGCAGCGCGCGCCCCACGCCGCGGCGGCGGTGCTCGGGCACCACGTGCAGGTGCTCCAGGCTGGGCCCGGAGGTGCCGCCCAGCGGCAGCAGCGGCGTGGCGGTCAGCAGCGCGTAGCCCACCGGGCGCCCGCCCACCGAGGCCAGCAGCACCCGCACCGAGCCGTCGGCCAGGGCGCGCACCAGGCGCGCGCGCACGCTCTCGACGGGGGCGCGCAGCGGGCCGGAGTCGAAGCGCGCCGAGGCGTACAGCTGCATGAGGGCGTCCACGTCGCTCAGCGCGGCATCGCGCACCACGACGACAGGTCTGGGCACGGCGTCCTCCTCGAACGAACCGGCGCCCCCGCACGCGGTGGCCGCGCTCGCGGCTGAGGGGACCATAGGGCCTGCGAGCGCGCAGCGGAAGATCCCCGGCGGCCCCGGCGCCCCCCGGCGGGGGGCGGCGCCACCCTCCGTGCCGGGCGCGCCACCGCCCGCCACCGGGCGTGACCGGCGGGGCGGTCGGCGGGCGGTGACGGGCGGTCGGCGGGCGGTGGCGGGCGGTGGCGGGCGGTGCCCGAGGCGGCGCCGCGGGCGGGGCGGCGGCGCGGGTGCTAGACGTCGCCGCCGAGGTAGGCGGCGCGGATGGAGTCGTCGGCGGCCAGCTCCGCGCCGGTGCCGCTGCGCACCACCGAGCCCGTCTCGAGCACGTAGGCCACGTCCGCGGTGCGCAGGGCCTGCGCGGCGTTCTGCTCCACCAGCAGCACCGTGGTGCCCTGCCGGTTGATCTCCACGACGATCGAGAAGATCTGCTGGATGAGCTTGGGCGCCAGGCCCATGCTCGGCTCGTCCAGCAGCAGCACCCGCGGCCGGCTCATCAGGGCCCGGCCAATGGCGAGCATCTGCTGCTCGCCGCCGGACATGGTGCCCGCGGCCTGCCCGCGCCGCTCGGCCAGGCGCGGGAAGAGCGTGAAGACGCGGTCCAGGTCCGCCCGGTACGCGGCGCTGCGCCGGTCCGAGCGGGTGTAGGCGCCCATGTCGAGGTTCTCCTCCACCGTCATGCCGGGGAAGGTGCCGCGCCCCTCGGGGGCCTGGCACAGCCCGCGCTTGACGAGCTGGTGCGAGGGCACCCGGGTGATGTCCTCGCCCTCGAAGACGATGCGCCCGGCGCGCACCGTGCGCAGCCCTGAGACCGTCTTCAAGGTCGTCGTCTTGCCCGCGCCGTTGGCGCCGATGAGGGTGGCGATGCCGCCGGCGGGCACCGCGAAGGAGACGTCGCGGATGGCCTCGATGCGCCCGTAGTTCACGCTCAGGCCCTCCACGACGAGCTGGTCCTCGCCCAGCGCGCGCTCGCTCACGGCCTGTCCTCCTCGCTGAGCTGGTCGTCGTCGACGCCGAGGTAGGCGGCGATGACGGCGGGGTCCTCGCGGATCTGCTCGGGGCTGCCCTCGGCGATCTTCTTGCCGAACTCCAGCACCACGATGCGGTCGGTCACCCCCATGACCAGGCGCATGTCGTGCTCGATGAGCAGCACGGTGTTGCCCATGTCGCGCACCCGGCGGATCAGCTCCATCAGGCGCTGCTTCTCCACCGGGTTGAACCCGGCGGCCGGCTCGTCCAGGCACAGCAGCTTCGGGCGCGTGGCCAGCGCCCGGGCGATCTCCAGGCGGCGCTGCTCGCCGTAGGAGAGGTTGCGCGCCAGGTCGTCGCCGCGGTGGCCCAGGTCCATCATCTCCAGCAGCTCGTCGGCGCGCCGGTTGCCCTCGGCGGTCTCGCGCCGGTGCAGCGGCAGGCGCAGCAGGGAGTTCAGCACGCCGGCGCGGTGGTGCGCGTCGGCGCCGACCAGGACGTTCTCGCGCGCGGTCATGTTCTGGAACAGGCGGATGTTCTGGAACGTGCGCGCGATGCCCAGGCGGTTGATCTGGTAGCGCTTGCGCCGCCCCAGCGCCTCGCCGTCGAAGACGACCTGCCCGCTGGTGGGCTGGTACACCCCCGTCAGGGCGTTGAAGCAGCTGGTCTTGCCGGCGCCGTTGGGCCCGATCAGGCCCAGGATCTCGCCCCTGCGGATCTCGAAGGAGACGTCGTCGACGGCGACCACGCCGCCGAAGCGCAGCGTGACGCCCTCCATGCGCAGCAGCGCCGCACCGGTGCCCGGTGCCGGCGCCGCGGTGTCCTTCGCCGGGTCAGCCACGGGCCCCCTCCTCCGTCCCCTCGAGCTCGGCCAGCCGGCGCCCGGCGCGCTGGGCCCGGCGGGCCCGGCGCGGCGGCAGCAGGCCCTGCGGCCGGAAGTTGGCCAGCAGCAGCAGCAGCAGGCCGAAGACGACGACGCGGAACTCCGCGAAGTCGCGGAAGCGCTCGGGCAGGTAGGCCACCACCGCGGCGCCGACCAGCACGCCCCAGCGGTTGCCCTGCCCGCCGACGACCACGGCGGCCAGGAACAGCATCGACAGCTGCACCGTGAACGTCTCGGGGTTGATCGCGCCCTGGCGGGCGGCGAACAGCGCCCCGGACAGCCCGCCGATGAAGGCGCCCATCGCGAAGGCCAGCAGCTTGTAGCGGAAGGTGGGCACGCCGTTGAGCTCGGCGGCCTCCTCGTCCTCGCGGGTGGCCTCCCAGGCGCGCCCGACCCGGCTGTCCTGCAGCAGGACGTCGCCGACGAGGATCAGGATGATCACCGTCAGGGCCAGCCAGTAGTACGGCACCC
The DNA here is from genome assembly GCF_050871305.1 of Kineococcus gypseus. Lineage (NCBI taxonomy): Bacteria > Bacillati > Actinomycetota > Actinomycetes > Kineosporiales > Kineosporiaceae > Kineococcus > Kineococcus gypseus. The sequence continues at coordinate 13,654 of NZ_JBJLRD010000070.1, forward strand.
CGTCGAGCAGGCCGAACTGCAGGAACGCGGAGGTGGTGCCCAGGTCGATCGTGGCGGTCAGCCCGTCCCACACCAGGCGCGGGACCTCGAAGAGCGGCTCGCCGCCGACGGCGATGTCCGGCGGGCGCGGGATGTCCTGGATGCCGCGGGACTGGTTCAGCCACTCGGAGTTCAGCGCCACCAGGCGGATGATCTCGCCGAAGCCCAGGGTGACGATGGCCAGGTAGTCCCCGCGCACCCGCAGCGTGGGCGCGCCCAGCAGCAGGCCCGAGGCGGTGGAGATGCACACCGCCAGCACGATGAGCAGCCAGAACGGCAGCTGACCGTGCAGGGAGCCGAAGACGCCCACGGTGTAGGCGCCGATGGCGTAGAAGCCGACGTAGCCCAGGTCCAGCAGGCCGGCGTAGCCCAGCACGATGTTCAGGCCCAGCGCGACCAGCGCGTAGGAGGCCACCGTGAACATCACCGAGCCGAAGTCGGACTCGGAGGTGGCCAGCAGCGGCGGGTTCAGCAGCGGCAGCGCGTAGAACAGCAGCGCCACCAGCAGCCACACCAGCACCTTCACCGGGCGCGGCAGGTGCGCCCAGCGCTCGCCGGGCGAGCGGCGCGCGCGGGCGCCGCCGGGGGTGCCGGGCGTCGTCGACGTGGCAGCGGTGCTCATGCGCGGGCCTTCCCCAGGGACTCACCGAGCAGGCCGGTGGGACGGAACAGCAGGACCACCACCAGCAGCAGGAAGGAGACGACGTCCTTCCACTGCGAGCCGAACAGCTGCGAGCCGTAGTTCTCCGCCAGGCCCAGGACCAGCCCGCCCAGCAGGGCGCCGCGGATGTTGCCGATGCCGCCCAGGACCGCGGCGGTGAACGCCTTGATGCCCAGGATGAAGCCGACGTTGTAGCGGGTGACGCCGATGTGCATCAGGTACAGCAGCGCCGCCGCGCCGGCCATGATGCCGCCGAGCAGGAACGTCAGCTGGATGACGCGCTTCTGGTCCACGCCCATCAGGGCCGCGGCCTCGGCGTCCTGCGAGACCGCGCGCACGCCGCGGCCCAGCCGCGAGCGGCGCACGAACTGGTCCAGCGCCACCATCATCGCCAGCGCGGCGACCAGCACGATCAGCTGGGTGCTGCGCACCTGGAAGCCGGCGACCTCCACCAGCGTGGTGTTGGGCAGCGGGTTGGTGAACTGGGTGTTCTCGCGCGCCGAGCGCACGTAGTCGCCCAGCACCCCGTCCAGGTTCAGCCAGCGGGCGATCTCGTCGCGCAGGCCCATGATCTCCGAGAGCATGAACGAGGCGCCGATCGCGGAGATGAGCGCCACCAGCGGCGGGGACTTCTTCTCGCGCAGGCGCCGGTAGGCCACGCGCTCGACGAGCAGCGCGATCGCGCCGCTGACGAGCATGGCGGCCAGCAGCGCGGCCAGCAGGTAGCCCACGGCCGCCGGCACGCCCGCCCCCGCGCGCGCCCCCAGGAAGGTCGTCATCCAGACGGCCGCGAAGGACCCCCACATGAAGACCTCGGAGTGGGCGAAGTTGATCAGGCGCAGGACGCCGTAGACGAGGGTGTAGCCGAGGGCGAAGAGGCCGTAGATGGCGCCCACGACCAGACCCGTGAAGGTCAGGTTCAGGAAAGTGCTCAGGAGGACCACCCGTTCGGGTCGAGCGGGGACGAGGGGCTGCGGGCGGGCCCGGTCGCGGCGCGGCCCCACCCGCGCGGCGGCGGGGCCGCTGCCGGGTGGGGCCGGGTGGGGCCGCTGACGGGCCGGGACCTCAGGAGGTGGGGATCTCCTGGTCGGCGACGATCTGGCCGCCCTCGACCTTGTACGCCCACACGCTGATCTCGCTGGGCTCGCCGGAGTCGTCGAACGTCAGCTGCTTGGTCACGCCGGCCTCGTCGTAGCCGCCGACGAACTCCAGCAGGTCCTCGCGGGTGGTGGCGCCGTCGGCGATGCCGTCGAGCAGGATGTTCGCCGCGTCGAAGCCCTCGGCGGAGTACGTGGCCGGGGCGGTGCCGAACTCGGCGGTGTAGTCCTCCACGAACGTGCCCTCGGCCTGGTCCGGCGGCAGGCACGGGCAGGTGATCAGGGTGCCCTCGGCGGCCTGCTCGCCGGCGGCGGTGATCAGGCCCTCGTCCTTGGCGCCGTCGTCGGTGACGAAGGCGACCTGCTCGTTGGTCAGCCCCGCCTCGCGCATCTGCTTCAGCAGCAGCCCGGCCTCGGAGTAGTACCCGCCGTAGAAGACCGCGTCGGCGCCGGAGGCGCGGATGTCGGCCACGACCGCGGAGAAGTCCGTCTGCCCGGTCTGCACGGTGTTGTCCTTGACCTTGGCCGCGCCGAGGTCGGCGCGCACCAGGTCCGCCAGGCCCTTGCCGTACTCGCTGGCGTCGTCGATGACGTACACCCTCTGCTTGCCCAGGGTGCCCGTGATGTACGAGGCGGCCGCCGGGCCCTGCGTGGCGTCGTTGCCCAGCACCCGGAAGAACGTGTCCCAGCCCTGCTCGGACAGCGAGGGGTTCGTCGCCGAGGGGGTGATGCCCACCAGGCCGGCCTCAGCGAAGATGGGGTTGGCCACGCGCGACTCGCCGGAGAACGCCGGGCCCACGATGCCCAGGACGTTGGTGTCGCGCACCGCCTGGGTGGCCAGGCCGGTGGCCTGGTCCGGCAGGCCCTGCGAGTCGTAGTTCTCGATGGTGACCTGGCAGGCGCCCTCCTGGGCGTTGTGCTGGTTCACCGCCAGCTCCACGCCGTTGCGGATGTTCACGCCGAGGTTGGCGTTGGCGCCGGTCAGGGCGCCGAAGAAGCCGATGCTCACGCCGTCGGGGCAGCTGCCGCCCGAGCCGGTGCCGGAGGAGGCCTCCTCGGAGCTGGCCCCGGTGGTGCCGCCGCAGGCGGCGAGGAGCAGGGCGGCGGCGGCGAGGGGGGTCGCGAGCTTGAGGGTGGAGCGCACGGGCGGGTCCTCCTGGAGGCGGGTGCGCGGGGACGGCGCGACCCCGCGGGCGGCACCGGGGGGCGGTGCAGCCGGGTGAAGAGTAGGCGAGGGCGCGGTGCACGCGGGGTGGACGGGGCCGATTTCACCGGTCCGTTACACAAAAGGAATGCCGCGGCGCCCCCCGGCTGAGCAGAACGCCCCCCGCGACGGCAGGACCCCGGCACGCGGGGCGTGCCGGGGTCCACGGCGGTTCGGCGCGGGCGCGGGGGGGGGGGGGGGGGGGGCGCGCGGCTGGGGGGGGGGGGCGGCGGGGGGGGGTGGTGGGTGTATAGCGCGAACACAAAGCCTATTGCA
>NZ_JBJLRD010000071.1:0-16701 GCF_050871305.1 Kineococcus gypseus
CGTCACTCCTGCGGTGGGGTCCGGGTCCTGGTGGGCGCGGGGGGGCGCCGGGCGGGCGGGGGGGCGTGTCCAGCTGACCCCTCGGGGCCCGGCGCCGGCGGGGGAGCCGGTGGCGCCGGTGCGCCGCGGCGCGGACGTGCTGCTGGGCGCCGCGGTGCTCGACGCGCGCACCGGGGCGCTGCGCTCCCTGGGCGACCTGCCCGTCGAGGAGGGGCCGGTGCTGGACCTGTGGCGCGCGCCCACCGACAACGACGCCGGCCTGCACGGCGAGGCGCTGGAGCGCACCTGGCGGGCCCTGGGGCTGGACCGCCTGCGCACCCGCACCGCCTCCGCCGCCGTCGTGGGCGACGAGTTCGTCGTCACCACCCGCACCGCCGCCGCGGGCACCGACGCGGGGTTCGTCGCCGTCCTGCGCTGGTCCGCGGACACCTCCGGCGCGCTGCGCCTGCGGGTGGAGCTCGCCCCCGACCTGCCCACCGGGGCGCTGGGCGCCCCGCTGCCGCGGCTGGGGGTGCGCCTGCGCCTGCCGCGCGGGCTGGAGCGGGTGACGTGGTTCGGCCGCGGGCCGGGGGAGGCCTACGCCGACACCGGCGCCGCCACCCGGGTGGGCCGCTTCGGCGCCACCGTGGAGGAGCTGCAGACGCCGTACGTGCGCCCGCAGGAGAACGGCCGGCGCGCCGACGCGCGCTGGCTGGAGCTGCGCGGGCCCGCCGGGGCGCTGCGCGTGGAGGGCGACCCGCTGGTCTCCTTCAGCGCGCGCCGCTGGAGCACCGCCGAGCTCGACGCCGCCGCCCACACCGCCGAGCTGGCCGCCGGGGCCTCGCTGCACCTGCACCTCGACGTCGCCCAGCACGGCATCGGCACCGGCTCCTGCGGGCCCGGCGCGCTGCCGCAGCACCGCCTGGAGGCCGTCCCGCGCTCCTTCGCCCTGGTGCTGCGCCCGCCGGGGTGAGCTGCGCCCGCGCCGCCGGCGGGGCCGCGACGGCGAGCGCCGGGTGGGCCGCCCGGGTGGTGCGGCGCGTCTCGACGTGCGTCCGGGCGCCGAGGCGGCAACCTGGGGGGATGCGCCTGGGAACCAGCATCTTCCTCATCGCCCTCGGGGCGATCTTCGCCTTCGCCGTGAACTTCTCGCTCTCCGGCATCGACCTGCGCACGGTCGGGGTCATCCTCATGCTGGTCGGCGTGCTGGGCATCGTGCTCGAGTTCGCGCTCTTCCGGCCGCGTGCCCGCACCACCACGAGCGTGACGAGCGTGGACCCCTCCGACCCCTCGACGGTGCGCCGCTCCACCACGCGCGACGTCTGAGCCGCCCGGGCCCCGGCGTCCCCGGACCGCCGCTCAGGCGGGGTAGGGGCCGCCGGGCAGGTCGAAGTGCTCCTCCAGGGTGCGCGTGCCGCGCCGGCGCATGCGCTCGAGCAGGTCGGTGCCGACCCAGCGGTAGTGCCACGGCTCGAAGTCGTAGCCGGTGACCGCCGTGCGGTCGGCCGGGTAGCGCAGCAGGAAGCCGAACTCCCCGGCCCGCGCCGCCAGCCAGCGCGCCTCCGGGGTGTCCTGGTAGCAGCCCTGCAGCGCGCAGCCGGGGCTGGTGGCGCTGCCGAAGTCGACGGCCAGGCCGGTCTGGTGCTCGCTGTGCCCGGGCCGGGCGGACACGCGCTCAGCGGCGGCGAGGCCGTCGCGCGCCACGGCCCGCTCGTGCACCGCGCGCTGGTGCTCCACGGAGCGGTACCCGCTGGTGATCGGCAGCTCGACGCCCTCGGCGCGCGCGGCGGCCAGCAGGGCGCCCAGGTGCGGGGCGACGACGGCGGCGACCGGCTTGCCGGCCACCTCCACCAGCGCCGCGGGGGCGTAGCCCGGCGGGTCGATCGGCAGCCGCTTGTTCACCACGACCCACGGGCTGCCCGCCGCGCTCGTCGAGGGCAGCTGCACCGGGTCGGCCCCGGCCGTGGTGCCGCCGCGCAGCTGACCGGCCCCGGCGGCCGCGGCCCCGGCGGCGAGCACCCCCAGCAGGAGCCGGCGGCGGGCCACCACGGTGCTGCGGCTGTAGCGGCGGCGCCCGTCGGGCAGGCGCTCGGCGGCGAAGGGCGACGGCACGGCGGGCCTCCCTCGGGTCGGCGGGTCCGCGCGCGCGGACGGGGCGATCCTGCCGACCCGCGCCCCCGCGGCGGCGGCGCCGCGCCGGTGCGCCGCGCCGGTGCGCCCTCAGCCGCGGCTGCGCTTGTCCAGGAAGTCGGCGATGCGGCCCACGGCCGTCTCCAGCTCCTCCACGCGCGGCAGCGTGACGATGCGGAAGTGGTCCGGCCTGGGCCAGTTGAAGCCGGTGCCCTGCACGACGAAGACGTGCTGCTGCTCCAGCAGGTCCAGGATGAGCTGGTAGTCGTCCTCGACGTGGTGGACCTGCGGGTCCAGGCGCGGGAAGCAGTACAGCGCCCCGCGCGGGCGCACGCAGCTGACGCCGGGGATCTCGTTGAGCAGCCGCCAGGTCAGCTCCGCCTGCTCGGCCAGCCGGCCGCCGGGCAGGACGAGGTCGTCGATCGACTGGTGCCCGCCGAGGGCCGCCTGCACCGCGTGCTGGGCGGGGACGTTCGCGCACAGGCGCATGTTCGCCAGCAGGTCCAGGCCCTCGATGTACCCGCGGGCGTGGTGGGTGGGGCCGGAGACGACCATCCAGCCGGAGCGGAAGCCGGCCACCCGGTACGCCTTGGACAGCCCGTTGAACGTCAGGCACATCAGGTCCGGGGCCAGCGCCGCCGTGGACACGTGGGTGGCGCCGTCGTAGAGGATCTTCTCGTAGATCTCGTCGGACAGGACGAGCAGGCCGTGCTCGCGCGCCACCTCCAGCACCCCGCGCAGCACCTCCGGGCCGTAGACCGCGCCGGTGGGGTTGTTGGGGTTGATGACCACCAGCGCCTTGGTGCGCGGGGTGACCCGCGAGCGCAGGTGCTCCACGTCGGGCACCCAGTCCGCGGACTCGTCGCACAGGTAGTGCACCGGCCGCCCGCCGGCCAGGCTGACCGCCGCCGTCCACAGCGGGTAGTCCGGCGCCGGCACGAGGACCTCGTCGCCCTCGTCCAGCAGCGCCTGCATCGCCATGACGATGAGCTCGCTGACGCCGTTGCCCATGTAGACGTCGTCGACGTCCACGCCGGTGATCCCCTTGGACTCGCTGTGCTGGACCACGGCGCGCCGCGCCGAGAGCAGGCCCTTGCTGTCGCTGTAGCCCTGCGCTACCGGCAGGTTGGCGACGATGTCCTCCAGCAGCTCCGGCGGCGCCTCGAAGCCGAAGGGGGCGGGGTTGCCGATGTTGAGCTTGAGGACGCGGTGCCCGGCGTGCTCCAGCTCGTGCGCGCGCGTCAGGGCGGGGCCGCGCACGTCGTACAGGACGTCGGCGAGCTTGGAGGACTGACCCAGGTGCACCACGTGGTCATCCTGCCACCGGGGCCCGCGGCGGGGGCGTGCGCGCCGCGCCCGCCGCCCCGGGCCGGTCGGGCCGCGCGCGGCTGGCAGGATGGAGGCATGGAGCAGTCGCCAGCGCAGGGGACGGGGGCGCGACCGCGCCTGCTGTCGGGGATGCAGCCGACCTCCGGCTCGCTGCACCTGGGCAACTACCTCGGTGCGCTGACGCAGTGGGTGGCCCTGCAGGAGACCCACGAGGCCCTCTACTGCGTCGTGGACCTGCACGCCCTGACCGTCGCCCCGGACCCGGCCGCGCTGCGCGAGCGCACCCGGGTCACCGCCGCCCAGTACGTCGCCGCGGGGGTGGACCCGGAGCGCTCGACGCTGTTCGTGCAGAGCCACGTGCCCGCCCACGCCGAGCTCGCGTGGGTGCTCTCCTGCCTGACCGGCTTCGGCGAGGCCGGCCGGATGACGCAGTTCAAGGACAAGTCCGCCAAGCAGGGCTCCGAGGGCACCACCGTGGGGCTGTTCACCTACCCGGTGCTCATGGCCGCCGACATCCTGCTCTACCGGGCCGCCGAGGTGCCCGTGGGCGAGGACCAGCGCCAGCACCTGGAGCTGACGCGCGACCTCGCCCAGCGCTTCAACGGCCGCTACGGCGAGACCTTCGTCGTGCCCGAGCCGTACATCCTGGCGGAGACGGCCAAGATCTACGACCTGCAGGAGCCGGGGTCGAAGATGAGCAAGTCCTCCTCCTCGCCCGGCGGCATCGTCGACGTCATGGACGAGCCGGCGGTCACGGCGAAGAAGATCCGCTCGGCCGTCACCGACACCGGCCGCGAGGTGCGCTTCGACCCGGTGGGCAAGCCCGGGGTGTCCAACCTGCTGGCCATCCACTCGGCGCTGTCCGGGCGCAGCACCGCCCAGCTGGAGGCCGACTTCGCCGGCCGCGGCTACGGCGACCTCAAGAAGGAGCTGGCCGAGGTCGTCACCGACGCCCTGGCCCCCGTGCGCGCGCGCACCCGCGAGCTCATGGCCGACCCCGGTGCGCTCGACGAGCTGCTCGCGCGCGGCGCCGAGCGCGCCGACGCCCTCGCCGAGGAGACCCTCGCCCAGGTCTACGAGCGGGTGGGGCTCGTGGGCCGGAGGCGGTGAGCGCCCTCGGCGGGCGGGCCCGGGCGGCCCTCGCCCGGCCCGCGACGCGTCCCGCGACCCGCCCCGCGACCCGCCCCGCACCGCGCGCGGGCACGCGCACCATCGGGGTGTCCATCCCCGTGCCCGACCCGCACGCCGCGGAGCTGACCGCCCACCGCGCCGACTTCGGCGACCCGCTGGCGCACGCGGTGCCCCCGCACATCACCCTGCTGCCGCCCAGCGAGCTGCCCGCCGGGGCGCTGGAGGAGGTGCGCGCCCACCTGCGGCGCACCGCCGCCGAGCAGGCGCCCTTCGTCGTGCACCTGCGCGGCACGGCCACCTTCCGGCCCGTCTCCCCGGTGGTCTTCGTGCAGCTCTCGCGCGGCATCTCCGAGTGCGAGCTGCTGCAGTCCCGCGTGCGCCGCGGGCCGCTGACGCGCGAGCTGTCCTTCCCCTTCCACCCCCACGTCACCGTCGCCCACGACGTGCCCGAGCCCGCCCTGGACCGCGCCGAGCTCGTGTTGCGCGACTGGGAGGCGACCTTCACCGTGAAGGGGTTCAGCCTCTACGAGCACGGAGCCGACGGCGTCTGGCGGCCACGGGAGGACTTCGGCTTCACCGCACGGTAGAGGAGCTCCAGCGCCGGTGGGTGTCCTGCAGCGTGCCCAGGGGCTCCTCGCCCGGTTCAGGGCGAGCCACCCCGGGCGCGCGTACCAGCGCTACAGCGACGCGCGCGGCAACGTCCTCGCCGGCGGGATCGCCTACTTCGCCTTCTTCTCGATCTTCCCGGCGCTCGCGGTGGGCCTGATGGTCCTGGGGTTCACCATGCGCGGCTTCCCCGAGGTGCGCGACGCGGTCGTCAGCACGCTCGTCGACGGCGCGGGCGACTACCTGCCGGGCCTGGTGCACGCCGGCACCCGGCCCGGGGGCGTGCAGGCGCCGGGCATCTGGATCGGCGACTACCTCGACCGCACCTCGCTCACCCTGGGCCTGGTCCTGTCCCTGGGCACGCTGCTGTTCACCGGCCTGGGCTGGATCGACGGCATGCGCCAGGGCATCCGCGCCGCCTTCGGCGAGGACGCGCGCGCCGGCAACCCGGTGCTGCTGAAGCTGCGCGACCTGGTGGTCCTCCTCGTCATCGGCACCGGCGTGGCCCTGAGCGTCAGCGCCGTGGTCCTGACCAACGGCGCCGGGCGCTGGCTGCTGGGGCTGTTCGGGGTGCAGGGCACCACCGCGGGGGAGTGGCTGCTCGCCGCGGCCGGCGCCGCCGTGGCCCTGGTGATCGACACCTGCACCTTCCTGGCGGTCTTCCGGGTGCTGCCGGGGGCCGACGTGCCGCTGCGCCACCTGCTCTCCGGCGCCGTCATCGGCGGGGTCGGCATCGGGCTGCTCAAGCAGTTCGGCATCCGCTTCGCGCGGGGCAGCGCGCAGGGCAACGAGTTCCTCGGGGCGGCGGCGAGCGTGGTGGTGCTGCTGGTGCTGATGAACCTCGTCGGCCGGCTCGTGCTGCTGGCCGCCGCCTGGGCGGCCACGGTGGCCGAGGACGCCGGCACGCTGCTGGAGCGGGTCGTGGCCGACTACCGCGTGCCGCTGGGCCCGCTGCCGGCGGACCACCCCTCGGAGGCGGGCCGGCGGGGCCGGGGGCGCTCGGCGCTGGCGACCGGGGCGCTGGGTGCGGGGGCGCTGCTGGCGCTGCGCCGCGCCGCGCGCACCGCGCTGCGCCGCTGACCCCCGCGGGGGCGCTGCCTGCTCTAGCATCGGGCGAGCGGAGGGGGCCGTTCCCTCTGCGAGGATGGCCCCGTGGTCCTGTCGCGACGCGCCAGCGCGTTCCTCGTCGCCTTCGGCGCCTGGAGCTGGTTCATCTGGCCGAACTTCCTGAGGAACATCTGGGACGACGAGAGGTCGTTCTCGGACGGCCCGCAGCCGTTCCTCCTCGTCCACCTCGTGCTGGTGGTCGTCAGCCTCGCGCTGGGCACGGCCATCGCCGCCCTGGGGGTCCGCGGTCTGCGCGGGGCGCGCCGCCGCTGAGACCCCGTCGCGACCCGCCCGGGTCCCAACCGCAGGAGGAGCCGTGCACAGCACCAGCGCCCCGACCCTGGAGTCCGTCGCGGCCCTCGCCGGCGTCTCGCGCGCCACCGCGGGGCGGGTCCTGGCCGGCTACGGCCGCGTCAGCCCCGGCGCGCGCGAGGCGGTGCTGCGCGCCGCCTCGGAGCTCTCGTACGTGCCCAACCAGGCCGCCCGGCAGCTGGTGACGCGCCGCAGCGGCTCGGTGGCCCTCGTGGTCGTCGAGCCCGTCGAGCGCTTCTTCTCCGACTCGTACTTCCCGCTCGTGCTCAACGGCGCGCAGGCGCACCTGGCCGAGCGCGAGGTGCAGCTGGTGCTGGTGGTGCTCTCCACGGCGCGCGAGCGCGAGCGCTTCGAGCGCTACGCGCGCAGCGGGCACGTCGACGGCGCCATCCTCGTCTCGGTGCACGGCCCGGACCCGCTGCCGCAGCACCTGGCCGACGCGGGCATCCCCGTGGTGATGTCCGGGCGGCCCTTCGAGGACTCCTCCACGGTCCCGTACGTCTCCGCCGACAACGTCGGCGGGGCGCGCACCGCTACCCGCCACCTCCTCGAGCGCGGCTGCCGCAAGGTGGTCACCGTGACCGGCCCGATGGACATGCGCGTGGGCCAGGACCGCCTGGAGGGCTTCCGCGCCGAGCTGGTGGCCCACCGGCGGCGGTACTCGCCGAAGCTGGCGGCGGCGGGGGACTTCACCGTCAGCGGGGGGCGCCAGGCCACCGAGGAGCTGCTGGCGCGCCACCCCGACCTCGACGGCGTCTTCGCCGCCAACGACCTCATGGCCGCCGGCGTGCTGCAGGCGCTGGCGGCCGCCGGGCGCCCGGTGCCCGAGCGGGTGCGCGTGGTCGGCTTCGACGACGCCCCGCTGGCGTCGGCGGCCACCCCGCCGCTGACCACCGTGCGCCAGCCGGTGGTGCAGATGGGCCGCGAGCTGGCGCGCATGCTGCTCGCCGTCGTCGACGGCGCCGCGGTGGCGCCCGAGCCCGTCGTGGTGCCCACCGTGCTCGTCGAGCGCGCCACCTCCTGACCCGCGCGGCCGCTGCGGTCACGACGGCGTGACGAGCCGGTCACGACGGCACGACGAGCCGGTCACCGCGGGACGAGTTCCGCGCGAGTCGTTGACAGCGGTGGGTGAGGGGGGCCACTCTCTACGCATCCCGTGAGAGCGCTCTCACCCGGGACGGCCCTCTCTGAGAGCGCTCTCAGCACCGAGACCCGTGATCAACGACGATCCGCCGCACGCGGCGGGGCCCGAGGAGTTCCCCATGGCGAATGTCCGGAAGACCACGCTCGCCGCCGCCGCCGCGGCGGTCAGCGGCGCGCTGCTGCTGTCCTCGTGCAGCACCTCCGACGCCGGTTCCGCCGACGCGGCGGCCGCCGACGGCAAGACCCAGCTCACCGTCAGCCTGTTCGGCACCTTCGGCATGGAGGAGGCCGGGTTGTTCGACGAGTACGAGCAGCTCAACCCGGACGTGACCATCAGGTACGAGTCCACCCAGGGCGAGGACGAGTACTGGCCCGCGCTGCAGACGAAGCTGGCCTCCGGCAACGGCGTCGCCGACATCCAGGGCATCGAGGTCGGCCGCATCGCCGACGTCGTGGCCAACCAGCCGGACAGGTGGGCCGACCTGTCCGGCACCCCCGCCGGCGACCAGGTCGCCGACTTCCCGGAGTGGAAGTCCGCCGCCGCCACCACCGAGGACGGCAAGGTCCTCGGCATGGGCACCGACATCGGCCCGATGGGCCTGTGCTACCGCAGCGACCTGCTGCAGCAGGCCGGCCTGCCCACCGACCCCGCCGAGCTGTCCGCGCGCCTGACCTCCTGGGACGACTACGTCGCGCTGGGCCGCGAGTTCAAGGCCGCCGCCCCCGCGGGCACCGCCTGGATGGACTCCGCGGGCGGGTTCTACAACGCCATCATCTCCACCGAGGAGGAGATCTACTACGACGAGGCCGGCGAGCTGGTCTGGGACAGCAACCCCGCCGTCAGGGACGCCTTCGACACCGCCGCGGCCGCGGCGCAGGAGGGCCTGACCGCCAAGCTGGAGCAGTTCACGGACCCCGCCTGGGACACCGGTTTCGGCAGCGGCTCGTTCGCCACCATCGCCTGCCCCGCGTGGATGGTCGGTTACATCAAGGGCAAGGCCGGTGACGCCGGCTCGGGCAAGTGGAACGTCACCTCGCTGCCGGGCGGCGCGGGCGGCAACTGGGGCGGCGCGTACCTGGCCATCCCCGAGTCCAGCGACAACAAGGAGCAGGCCGCCGAGCTCGTCGCGTGGCTGACGGCCCCCGAGCAGCAGGCCAAGGTCTTCGAGACCGGCGGCAACTTCCCGTCGAACACCGGCGCCTTCGAGCTGGTCTCGGGCACGACCGACGAGTACTTCCAGAACGCCCCGATCGGGCAGATCTTCGCCGACGCGGCCGAGGCCGCTCCCACCCAGATCCTGGGCGAGGAGGACGCGGTCGTGAAGTCCGCCCTGGTGCAGGCCCTGCTGTCCGTCGAGGTCAACGGCGTGAGCCCGGCCGACGCGTGGGAGAGCGCGGCGGCCGAGCTGGAGAACCAGATCAGCTGACGCACCACCCCCGAGCACGGGGCGGCCGCCCGCAGGCGGCCGCCCCGTTCCACCTCCGGGCCCGTCCGCGACCGCTGCCCCGGGACGGCTCCGCCCCAGCCCTGCTCCAGCCGAAACCCACCCGCGAGGAGACGTCGTGAGCGCTCCCAGCACGACCGCCCCGCCGGCCCCGGCCGGCCGAGGCGCGAAGACCCCCGCACCGGAGCAGTCGCTGCGTTCGCGGCTGTTCCGGTGGGAGGCCGTCACCGCCCCGTACGCCTACATCGCCCCGTTCTTCCTGTTGTTCTTCGCCTTCGGCCTCTTCCCGCTCGTCTACACGATGTGGATCAGCTTCCACTCGTACGACCTCGGCGGTGAGCCGGAGTTCAACGGCTGGGAGAACTACGTCTGGCTCTTCACGAGCGAGCCGTTCTACAACGCGCTGTGGAACACCTTCACGCTCGGCGTGCTGTCCACCGTGCCGCAGCTGTGCGTGGCGATCGGCCTGGCGCACCTGCTGAACTACCGCATGCGCGGGCGCAACTTCTTCCGCGTGACGATGATGATGCCGTACGCCACCTCGGTGGCCGCCTCGACGCTGGTGTTCGCGCAGATCTTCGGCCGCGACAACGGCCTGGCCAACTGGCTGCTCTCCCTGGTCGGCGTGGACGCCCTGGACTGGCGCAACGGCGACCTCAGCGCCCAGATCGCCATCTCCATCATCGTCATCTGGCGCTGGACGGGCTACAACGCCCTCATCTACCTGGCCGGCATGCAGTCCATCTCGCACGACCTCTACGAGGCCGCGGCGCTGGACGGCGCGAACCGCTGGCAGCAGTTCGTGCACGTGACCCTGCCGGGCCTGCGTCCCACGATCCTCTTCACCGTCGTGGTCTCCACGATCGGCGCGACCCAGCTGTTCGGCGAGCCGCTGCTCTTCGGCGGCAACGTCAACGGCGGGGCGCTGGGCCAGTACCAGACGCTGGGGCTGTTCATGTACCAGCAGGGCTGGGCCTACGGCGCCCTGGGCCGGGCCGCCACCATCGCGTGGGTGACGTTCCTGCTCATCATCGTGCTCGTCCTGCTCAACACCGCGCTGGCCCGCTGGCGCGACCGCGACCGCGAAGGAGCCCGGCGATGACCGCGACGACCGTCCGCGACGCCGCCCTGGCGGCGCCCACCCCGGCGGGCGAGGGGCGCCGCAAGCGCTACCGCGCCCCCGACGCCGCCGGCTGGCTGACCTACGTGCTGCTGAGCATCACGGCCTTCGTGTTCCTCGTGCCGTTCTACTACATGATCGTCGCGGCGAGCCGGCCGATGTCGGAGATGACGCAGTCCCCGCCGCCGTTCCTGCCCGGTCCCTACCTGTGGCAGAACATCACCACGGCGCTGGAGCAGCAGGCCATCGGCCTGGCCATCGTGAACTCCCTCGTCGTCTCCGGCGTCACGACGATCGGCACCCTGCTGTTCTGCACGCTGGCCGGTTTCGCGTTCGCCAAGCTGCGCTTCAAGGGCAAGAACGTCCTGTTCGCCGTGACCATCGGCACGCTGATGATCCCGCCGACGCTGGGCGTCGTGCCGCTGTACAAGATCATGTCGGACTGGGGCCTGGCGGGCCGGCTGGAGTCGGTCATCCTGCCCTCGCTGGTGACCGCCTTCGGCGTGTTCTTCATGCGCCAGTACCTCGTGCAGACCCTGCCCGACGAGCTGCTCGAGGCGGCGAAGGTCGACGGCGCCTCCTCCGCGCGCACCGTGTTCAGCATCGTGCTGCCCATCGCCCGCCCCGGCATGGCGGTCCTGGGGATGCTCACCTTCATGACGGCCTGGAACGACTTCTTCTGGCCCGTCATCGCGCTGAACTCCTCGATGCCCACCGTGCAGGTCGCGCTGAACAACCTCGGCAGCGGCTACGTGCCCGACACCTCGATCATCATGGCCGGCACCCTCGTGGGCACCCTGCCCGTGATCGTCGTGTTCGTGCTGCTCGGCAAGCAGATCGTCAGCGGGATCATGGCCGGCGCCGTCAAGGGCTGAGCCGCCCCGCACCACCACCAGCACGCCCCGCACGCCCTGCACGCCCCGCAGCACCCGTCCACCCGACCCCGCACCAGGGAGGAGGCGGTGCCGCGCGCCCCGGCGCCGGCACCGACCCGCATGACCACCACCGAGGAACGCCCCACCGGCCCCACGAGCACCGCCACGACCGCTGCGGTCCCCGCCGCCCGCCCCGCCGGGGCCGGTGACGAGCGCGCCTTCCCTGCGGGCTTCGTCTGGGGCACGGCCACGGCCTCGTACCAGATCGAGGGCGCCGCGGCGCAGGACGGCCGCACCCCCTCCATCTGGGACACCTTCAGCCACACCCCCGGCAGGGTGGCCGGCGGCGACACCGGCGACGTGGCCGACGACCACTACCACCGCTTCCGCGAGGACATCGCGATCATGAAGCGGCTGGGCATGGCCTCGTACCGCTTCTCGGTGGCGTGGCCGCGCATCACCCCGCAGGTGAGCGCCGACGCGCTCGGCCCGGTCAACGAGGCCGGCCTGGCGTTCTACTCCACGCTGGTCGACGAGCTGGTCGCCGCGGGCATCGAGCCGGCGATCACGCTGTACCACTGGGACCTGCCGCAGGCCCTGGAGGACGCCGGCGGCTGGACCTCGCGCGCCACCGCCGAGCGCTTCGCCGAGTACGCCGAGGTCGTCGCCGGCGCCCTGGGGGACCGGGTGCGCACCTTCATCACCCTCAACGAGCCGTGGTGCTCGGCGTACCTGGGCTACGCCTCCGGGGTGCACGCCCCCGGCCGCACCGAGCCGGCCTCCGCCCTGGCCGCGGTGCACCACCTCAACCTCGCCCACGGGCTGGGCGCCGCCGCGGTGCGCCGCGCCGCCCCCGGCGCCCGCGTCGCCCTGACCCTGAACCTCGCCTGGGTGCGCACCGAGCGCGGCACCGACGCCGACCACGACGCGGTGCGCCGCGTCGACGGCCTGCAGAACCGCGTCTTCCTCGACCCGGTGCTCACGGGCAGCTACCCGGCCGACGTCCTGGCCGACACCGCCCTGGTCAGCGACTGGTCCTTCGTGCGCGAGGGCGACCTGGAGCTCATCCACCAGCCGCTGGACGTGCTGGGCGTGAACTACTACAGCCCCACCGTGGTGCAGGCGTGGGACGGCACCGGCCCGCGCGCCGAGGCCGACGGCCACGGCGCCAGCGAGCACTCGCCCTGGGTGGCCTCGAACCACCTCGTGGAGTTCCCCGAGCTGCCCGGGCACAAGACGGCCATGGGCTGGAGCGTGGACCCGCGCGGCATGACCGAGCTGCTGCTGCGGGTGCACCGCGAGCACCCCGGCCTGGAGCTGGTGGTCACCGAGAACGGCGCGGCGTACCCCGACGTCGTCGTGGGCGGGCGCGTGCACGACCTGGAGCGCACCCGCTACCTGCGCGACCACCTGGCCGCCGTGCTCGACGCGGTCGAGGCCGGCGCCCCGGTGACCGGCTACTACCTGTGGTCGTTCCTGGACAACTTCGAGTGGGGCTACGGCTTCTCGAAGCGCTTCGGGATCGTGCACGTGGACTACGCCACCCAGGAGCGCACCGTCAAGGACAGCGCCCTGTGGTACGCCTCGGTCGTCGAGCGCAACGCGGTGCCCACCGCGCAGGTCTGACGGCCGCGCGGCCGCGCGGGTCCGGGCCCGGACGGGTCCGGGCCCGCACGGGGCGGGAGCCGGACGGGACCGGGGTGAGACGGTGCCGTCGGGCCCTTGCGGTCGGCGCCCGGGAGCGGTGCACTGTGCTCCCGGGCGCCGACGCCGGTGTCGGTGCCTTGAGCAGAAGGGCTGACCCGGTGACCACCACGAGCACGACCAGGCCCCCCAGCAGCAGCGCCTCGACGGGCAACCGCGCCGTCGCCTACCTCGAGCCGGGCAGGGTCGAGGTCCAGACCATCGACTACCCGACCTTCGAGCTCAAGGACGGTCCCGGTGTCAACCCGGCCAACGTGGGCCGGCGCGTCGACCACGGGGTGGTCCTCAAGCTCGTCGCCACCAACATCTGCGGCTCCGACCAGCACATGGTGCGCGGGCGCACGACCGCACCGCCCAACCTCGTCCTCGGCCACGAGATCACCGGCGAGGTCGTGGAGAAGGGCCGCGACGTG
Organism: Kineococcus gypseus; assembly: GCF_050871305.1. Lineage (NCBI taxonomy): Bacteria > Bacillati > Actinomycetota > Actinomycetes > Kineosporiales > Kineosporiaceae > Kineococcus > Kineococcus gypseus. The sequence continues at coordinate 13,295 of NZ_JBJLRD010000071.1, forward strand.
GAGTTCCTCCAGGTCGGCGACCTGGTCTCGGTGCCCTTCAACATCGCCTGCGGCCGCTGTCGCAACTGCAAGGAGCGCAAGACCGGCATCTGCCTCAACGTCAACCCCGACCGGCCCGGCTCGGCGTACGGCTACGTCGACATGGGCGGCTGGGTGGGCGGTCAGGCCGAGTACGTGCTCGTGCCGTACGCGGACTTCAACTGCCTGAAGTTCCCCGACAAGGACCAGGCGATGGAGAAGATCCTCGACCTGACGATGCTCTCGGACATCTTCCCCACCGGCTTCCACGGCTGCGTCAGCGCCGGGGTGGGCGTCGGCTCCACCGTGTACGTCGCCGGGGCCGGGCCGGTGGGCCTGGCGGCCGCCGTGGGCGCGCAGCTGCTGGGCGCCGCGGTGGTCATCGTCGGCGACCTCAACCCCGAGCGGCTGCAGCGCGCCCGCGAGAACGGCTGCGAGACGGTCGACGTCTCCAAGGGCGACCCGAGGGACCAGATCGAGCAGATCCTCGGCGTGCCCGAGGTGGACTGCGGCGTGGACGCCGTCGGCTTCGAGGCGCGCGGGCACGGCTCCGGCGCCGCGAAGGAGGCCCCCGCGACGGTGCTGAACTCCCTGATGCAGATCACCGCCGCCGGCGGGGCGCTGGGCATCCCGGGCCTGTACGTCACCGGCGACCCCGGCGGCGTGGACGAGGCCGCCAAGCGCGGCTCCCTGTCGCTGGACCTGGGCACCGGCTGGGCGAAGTCGCTGTCGTTCACTACCGGCCAGTGCCCGGTGATGAAGTACCACCGCGGCCTGATGATGGCGATCCTGCACGACAAGGTGCAGATCGCGAAGGCCGTGGGCGCCACGCCCATCTCGCTGGACGAGGCGCCCGAGGCGTACCGGAGGTTCGACGCCGGCGCGCCGCAGAAGTTCGTCATCGACCCGCACGGGCTCATCCCGCGCTGAGCCGCCCGGCGCGGAGCCGGCCCGCCGCCCCGGCCCGGCCGGGGCGGCGGGTCAGGCCAGCCCGTCGAGCAGGTCGCCGGACAGGACGTGCTCGATGACCATCGTGCTGGCGCCCAGGACGCCGGCGCGCGCGCCGGCGCGGCTGGCCAGGATGCGCAGGTGCTGCGTGGCCAGCGGCAGCGAGCGCTGGTAGACCGCCTCGCGCACGCCGGCCAGCAGCTGCTCCCCGGCCCCCGCCAGGCTGCCGCCGACGACGATGACGGAGGGGTTCAGCAGGCTCACGCACGTGGCCAGCACCCGGCCCAGCGCGCGCCCCGCCTCGCGCACGGCCGCCGAGGCGCGCACGTCGCCGGCGTTGACCAGGGCCACCACGCCGGGGCCGTCCGCGGCCGCCAGCCCGGCCCGGGTCAGCTCCGCGGCGATCGCGCGCCCGCCGGCCACCGCCTCCAGGCAGCCGTTGTTGCCGCAGCGGCACGGCACGTCCTCGTTGCCCGGCACCACGACGTGGCCGAGGTCGCCGGCGGCGCCCTGGGCGCCGCGCAGCAGGTGCCCGTCGCTGATGAGGCCGGCGCCGATGCCGGTGGCCACCTTCACGAACAGCAGGTGCGGCACGTCGGCGTGCTCGGTGGCGTGCTCGCCCAGGGCCATGACGTTCACGTCGTTGTCGACCAGCACCGGCGCCGGCCCCAGCCGCTCGCGCACCAGCGCCCGCACGTCCGCGTCGTGCCAGCCCGGCATGATCGGCGGGTTGGCGGGCCGGCCCGTGGCGTGGTCGACCGGCCCGGGCAGGCCCACGCCCACCCCGACGACCTCCGGCACCGAGCGGCCCGCGGCGGCCAGCAGCCGGTGGCCCGTCGCGGCCACCAGGTCCAGCACGGCCTCGGGGCCCTCGCCGATCGCCACGGGTGCCTGCTCCTCGGCCAGCACGGTGGCGGCCAGGTCCGTGACGGCCACCCGCGCGTGCGTGGCGCCCAGGTCCACGGCCAGCACCACGCGCGCGGAGGGGTTGAAGGCGAAGGTGGCCGGCGGGCGCCCGCCCGTGGAGACCGCGCCGCCGGTCGGCGCGACCAGGTGGGCCGCCAGGAGCTGGTCCACGCGCTGGGAGATCGTCGAGCGGGCCTGACCGGTCAGCTGCGCCAGCTCGGCGCGCGTGCGCGGCTTGCCGTCGCGCAGCAGCTGCAGCGTGGAGGACAGCCCCCCGGCACCGGTGGGCAGGGACATGCGGCTCAGTAGAGCACGCCCGGCACCGGTGGGCAGCCGGATGTCGGCGCACCGGGCTGCGACTTCTGCTTGACGGGCGTCAGAAGCCGGGCCTACGTTTCGCGCCATGGTCGACGACGACCCTGGGGCCGGTTCCGGCCCGCCCGCCGCCGCGAGCGCGGTGGCCACGCCCCTGCTCGTCGCGCAGGGCATCGTCAAGGAGTTCTCCGGAGTGCGGGCCCTCGACGGCGTGGACCTCGAGGTCCGGCCGGGGGAGGTGCACTGCCTGCTCGGGCAGAACGGCGCCGGCAAGTCCACGCTCATCAAGGTGCTCGCCGGGGCGCACGCGCCCACGGCCGGGACCGTGGAGTGGTGCGGCGAGCCGGTCTCGCTGCCCTCGCCGGTGGCGGCCCTGCGCACCGGCATCGCCACGATGCACCAGGAGCTCGACGTGGTCGACGGCCTCAGCGTCGCCGAGAACGTCCACCTCGGGCACGAGCTCTCCCGCGGCGGGGTGACGCGCCGGCGCGAGGCGCACGCGCGCACCCGCGAACTGCTCGAGCGGCTCGGGCACGGCAACCTCCCGCCCTCGCGCGAGGTCGGTTCCCTGCCCGCGGCCGGCAAGCAGGTCGTCAGCATGGCGCGGGCCCTGTCCCACGACGCGCGCCTGATCGTCATGGACGAGCCGTCGGCGGTGCTGGACTCCGAGGAGGTCGCCAACCTGTTCCGGGTGGTGCGCCAGCTCACCGCCTCGGGCGTGGCGGTCCTGTACATCTCGCACCGGCTGGAGGAGATCCGCCGCATCGGCGACCGCATCACCGTCCTCAAGGACGGCCGCACCGTCGCCTCCGGCCTGCCGGTGGCCGGCACGCCGACCTCCGAGCTCATCCGGCTCATGACGGGCCGCTCCGTGCAGCAGGTCTTCCCCCCGCGCCGCCAGGTGCCCGCGGACCGGCCCGCGCTGCTGGAGGTGCGCGGCCTGGGCCTGCGCGGGGTGTTCTCGGACGTCTCCTTCGACGTGCACGCCGGGGAGGTCGTCGGCATCGCCGGCCTCGTCGGCTCGGGGCGCTCGGAGGTCCTCGAGGCGGTGTGCGGCGCGCGCCGGCCCACGTCGGGGCAGGTCCTCGTCGACGGCCGCCCGCTGCGGCCGGGTTCCGTGGGGCCGGCCGGGGGCGCGGGGGGCGCCCGGGCCCCCGCGGCGCGCCACATCCAGGGCCAGCTGCTCCACGACCCGGGGTACCGCAACATAAAACTTTAGA
>NZ_JBJLRD010000072.1:0-16315 GCF_050871305.1 Kineococcus gypseus
CCAGTCCCAGCAGGTGGCCCAGCTCGTGCTGAAAGACCGCGCGCACCACGTCGGCGCCTCCAGGGCGGCTCAGGGCGTCGGCGACCTGGGCGGCGTCGACCTGCACGGCGCCGGAGACGTACACCGAGACGGGCACGCCAGGGCGGCTGTTGACCCGCTCCCACCAGGTGGGCCGGTGCGTGGTGATGGCCACCGGGCCTGCCTGGGCGATGACGGCGGCGGCGATGTCGGGCACCTCGGCGGGGGAGACGTAGGTGATCAGCACCGGCGCCCAGCGGTCCCCGTAGCGGCCGGGCTGGTACGCCTCGCGCTGCTCGGAAGGGCCTTCGGTGCTGGCGCCGTCGTCGACGAAGCGCAGGCCGGTGGCGGCGCTGACGCGGGCGATGGCCTGGGCCATCAGCTCTTGCGCACCGGCGGGGGCACCGTCCAGGCGGGTGACGTAGTGGATGGGCCGGCACGGATCCCACGCCACCGGAGCGCCCTCGGCGTCACCAGCAGCGGCGTCACCAACAGCGGCACCAACGGCAGGAACGTCACTAGTGGCGTGCCCGTCGATGGGCTGGGTGCGTGTTGGGCGCCAGGCGTCGCTGGGCTGCAGCACAGGCGCGGGCCGGCCCAGGGGGGCCTCGGCGGCCTCGTGGCCGGGGGAGGGCGCCAGCCCGGCGCGGGCGGCAGCGCTGGTACCGGCAGTAGATCCGCCGGCCAGGCCGCTGGTGTGCAGCCACACCGTGCCCGCCGCGACGGCCAGCACCACCGCGGCCACACCCACCCGCCCGCTCATCCGACCGCGCATCTGACCGCGCAGCCGGGTGCGCAGGCCTCCACGGCGGCCTCGGCGCCAGGCGGCACCGCCGCTCTTACCTACTGCGCCGGCCCCGCCGGCGGAGGTGTCCACAGCGTCCCCGCGCCAGCTCGGAGGGGCGCTGGGGCGGCCGAGGGCTTCGTCCACGGCCCACTGCGGGATGCGCCCGCTGCTCGAGCGGCGCACTGCCTGGCCGTGCGAGTCCCTCGGGTCATGAGCAGCCTCGGAGCGGCGCCGGCTGGAGGGGCCCTCGTGCACGTCGGCTCACCGCTCCCACTTCGCTGCAGCAGCGTTGGCCCGCATCTGAGCCAGGTGCTCAGGTCGTCAGGACAGCGTTCCCGCGGCGCATCGACCCGGTGGGAGGCGTCCTTGACCACTGCTCACCCGGACGGCGTGCACTTGCGCAGCGAGGGGCCCAGGAATGACAAAACCCCGCGAGCCAGAGGCCATCGCGAGGTTGTGTCGGTGATTATCCCAATCATCGAGCTGGATGTCAAGCAGCGCTTCGAACGGGGCACCTGCGCTCGACGGTGCTCGTGCAGCTGCGCGACGTCGCAGCAGTGCTGCGATCGGGTGGTCGCAGACCTCCCGGCGGGCGTGCTCACTACTGCACGCCAAGATCAGTGGCATGTCCGCGATGTCGACGCGCCGAGCCGGCGTCTCCAAGGACGATCTGGACGTGCGCGCCCCGCGGTGGGCGCGCGTCTACATCTGCTGCTTCGCCGCGCTGTGGCTGGGCCTGCTGGCCTCCTTCGCGGTGCGCGGGTTGCGCGAGGGCGATGCCGGGGCGCTGATCACCGTGCCGATGGCGGCGGTGGGCGTCTTCCTCTTCACCCGCTTCTTCCGGCTGCGCGCCCGCACGCAGGGCGAGGAGCTGTTGGTGCGCAACACGATGCGCACCCGGCGCATCCGCCGTGCGGACGTCGAGGACGTGCGCACCGGCACGCCGCAGGGCGGGCCGTTGAGCATCGGCGAGGCGGTGCTGGTGCTGGTGCGCGACGGCTCCATCGTCAGCGTGGAGGCCACGATGCGCACCGGGTGGACCGCCACCGGGCGCCGACAGCTGGCCGAGAGCCGCGAGCGGCTCCTGGCGTGGGCGCGCACCGATCGCTGACCTGCGTTCCTTGCCCGAGCGTCCTCTGGTGCATCGGCCGCCTCGGGAGCCGGCCGTGGTGTGCACCGTGGTGCCAGGCGCTGTGAGCGTCGTCCCCGTGCGGCAGCATGCTGCTCGTGACGCCGGTGACCTTGAGCGAGATCGAAGCCGCGGTGCGCGCCTCGTGGGGGCCGGAGACCTCCTTCGCCTCGGCCGAGTACATGGCCCGCGGCGGCGGGCACTCCTCGCGGGGGCAGTGCGGGACGACCGCTCTAGTGCTGCAGGGCCTGCTCGGTGGCGACTTGATGGTCGCCGACGTCGAGCACGAGGGCCAGGTAGTGGGCGTGCACTACTGGAACGTCACACCCGGCGGAGTGGAGATGGACTTGACCCGGGATCAGTTCACGGATGCTGAGTCGCTGGTCGACGTCCGCCGCGTCACGGTCGGACGCAACACCTCCACGGCAGGGGAGCGGCCGTTCCAGCTGCTCAAGCAGCGGGTCACCGCCATCCTCGAGACCCGCTCGAGGGATCAGCGGACGACCAGCGAGGCCGCCGATCACTAAGGCGTCACCGCAAAGACGTCGTCCTCACGTCATCTCCGAAGGGGCCGTATGTGAGACGGCGACTGCGCCCGGACGGCAGCGTGTCTGGACGCTCAGGCCCTCACCCGGCGCGGTATAATCTTCCCCGTCGCCTCCGGTGCCGCTCTCGCGGTGCTCGGAGGCTTTTTTCATGCCCTCAACCCCGCCGCGCTCCGGCAGTGACCCGAGCACCGCACCCGCTGCCGACACCGGCGCCGGCCCCGTCACCTACCGGGCCCTGCTGTCCGAGCGCGAGTTCGCCGGCCTGTACGCCGGCTTCACCCTCACCACCGCCGCCAGCACCCTGTCCGGCTACGCCCTGGGCACCTTGGTGCAGACCCGGACCAGCTCTCCGCTGCTGACCGCGCTGAGCATGTACGCCGGCATCTTGGCCACCGTCGTCGGTGCCCTGACGCTGATGTCGATCGCAGATACCGACCGCCCCCGCCGCGTGCTGCTGGCCCTGCAAGGCATTTCCCTGGCCGCCGTCGCCGCCCAAGGCGTCCCCGACCTGCCCCTACCGGCCCGCTTCGCCCTGCTGCTGCTCACCGGCTTCTTCGCCTCCTTGGGCACCGGCGCCCGCCTGGGCCTGCTCAGCGAGGTCGTGCCCGCCCAGCGCTACGCCCTGGCCCGCTCCCTGATGAACATCACCTCCGGGGCGGCGGCGGTCATCGGCTTCACCCTGGCCGCGTTCCTGCTGCGCGTCCTCACCCCCGGTCAGGTCTTCCTGCTCTGCGCGGCCCTGGTGGGGGCCGCGCTGGTGGTGACCGCGCTCTCGGTGCGCGAGCACTCCGTGCGCCTGACCCGCCGCCCGGGCCTGGCCCGCACTTGGGCTACGAACGCTGCCCTGATGCGTCGAGGCGATCAGCGGGTGCTGCTGATCAACCTGTGGGTGCCCAACGGGCTGATCGTGGGGTGCGAGGCGCTGTTCCTCTCCTACGACAGCACCCACGCCGGGCTGCTGCTGGCCGCCGGGGCCGGCGGGATGCTCGCCGGTGACCTGATCGTGGGCCGCTTCCTCACCGCCGGGCAGCGGGCGCGGGCGGCGCTGGGGCTGCGGGTGCTGCTGGCCGCACCCTTCTTGCTGTTCGCGGTGCACCCGCCGCTGGCGGTGAGCCTGGCCGCGGTCTTCTGCGCCAGCGTCGGCTACGCCGCGACCTTGCCCCTGCACGAGAAGCTGCTGGCAGTGACGGCCGAGGAGGTGCGCGGGCAGGTGCAGGGAGTGGAGTCGGCGGGGCGGATGACCTGGCAGGGAGTGGGGGCTGTCATCGCCGGGGTGCTGGCCCAAGGGCTCGGGCCCGCGGCCGCGATCACCGCCGTGGCTGGGCTGTCGCTGTTGATCACCGTGGGTACCGCTGGGCGGGTTCGGCGCCTGGGAAGCGGCAACGTCCAGGCGACCAACTGACCCCTGACGGCCGGACGCGCGACATCCGCATCTCGGCAAGAGCGTGCTGTCGTCGTCGGCCCAGGCCATCTCATAACCCACCGTTTTCGAGACAACCCGGAGCAGGGACGCCAGAGCCGCGACACGCCGTCTCAGAACCCGTGTCCGAAACGTGCGTCTCACCAGCGCCTGGTCGGTGCTTTCTGAGACGGTCCCGTCCGTGTCCACCCGCGCACTCGCCACCGCCCACCGGCCTGCTTCAGCACCTGCCCGCTCGACCGGTTCGCAGACCGGGCAGCGGCCCGGTCACCTGCTCGGCTACGCCCGCGTCTCCACCACCGCCCAAGACCCCGCCTTGCAGCACGATGCCCTGACCGCCGCCGGCTGCTACCGCACCTGGACCGACACCGCCTCCGGCGCCCTGGCCGCCCGCCCCGCCCTGGACGACGTCCTGGCCCGCCTCGGTCCCGGTGACGTCCTCGTCGTCTGGCGCCTGGACCGCCTGGCCCGCTCCCTGCGCCACCTCCTGACCCTCATCGACGACCTCGACGGGCGGGGAGTGGGCTTCAAGTCGCTGACGGAGTCCATCGACACCACCACCGCCACCGGCCGCCTCGTGCTGCACCTCTTCGGCGCCCTGGGCGAGTTCGAGCGCGACCTGCTCAAAGAGCGCACCGCCGCCGGCCTGGAGGCAGCCGTCGCCCGCGGCCGGCGCGGTGGACGCCCGACGCTGATGACCCCGGCGAAGCTGGCCGCCGCTCGCGCCCTGCTGTCCGGTGGACAGCACTCGGTGGCTGGGGCTGCCGCCGCTGTCGGTGTCTCGCGCGCCACGCTGTACCGGGCCCTGACGGCGCAGCAGGCCTGACGACGCTGCAGAGGGCAGGCGCAGCAGGGACAGCGGCGAGCCCGGACGTGACGTCAGGCGCAGCTCGCCACGGCCTGAACCACGCCCCTCACCCGGTGCTCGCCGCGCCCACGGCGTGCGACTGGTCACCTGGGTAGTCGCGCGGGTAGTCGATGGTGAACAGCGTCTCCTCCGGCACGCGGCGCAACCAGTCCTCGTCGACGACGTCGATGCGCACCTCCCGCGCCCGCGCCGGCACCCACGCCGACTCTCCGCCCGCCTGCCAGGAGCGGGCCAGCACCACGCGCCGCACGCCCGCGGCGTGGGCGGGCAGCTGGCGCAGCCAGCCCAACCACGCCGCCGCGGGCACCTCCGCCTCACGCACCGGGCGATCGCCCAGGCCCACCAGGCAGTCGCAGTCGCACACGTTCGCGGTCAGCGTGAACAGCACCGCATCGCGCGGCATGCGAGCGGAGCGGACAGCGCCCGCAAAGCGCTGCGGCGCCACCTGCAGGCACCGGCGGGTGAAGTCTTCGAACGCCGGTGTCCACCCCGTCGAGCTGATCGCCCACAGCACCGTTGCGCACACGCCCACCATCCTGACCGCCGCCGACCGCTAGCCGCGCCAGCTGCACCAAAACGGTCGATTACTGCCGATTCCGGCGGGCGGCCAGGGTCTCGTGCAGGCCGAGAAGGCGTGGTGCACGCTGACCGACCGAGCCGTGGTGGGCGATGACTGCCTGCCGACGGCAACGCCGGCGCCCCTGCTCAAGACGTGTGCTGGGCGGCGGCCTGCTCCAACGGGGCGAAGCGCTGGCGGGCTGCCTGGCGGCTGACGCCCAGGGCCAGGGCCAGCTCGTTCCAGCTGGCACCGGCAGCGCGGGCGCGCAGCACCGCAGCGACGAGCTCGTCCTCGGCGGCGTGCACGCGGTCCACAGCGCCGGCGACGTCGCGGACCTCCTGCGGCACCACGGCGGCCGGCGAGCTCACCGGGTGCAGGGTCTGCAGCCACTGCATGGCCGCGTCGTACTCGACGGCCTCTGCCGTGGGGTCTTCGTGCGGTGTGCTCATCTCGCTCCCCTCCTGGGTCGTGGCCGCCGGCGAGGCGTGACGCTGGCGAAGCATCGGCACCTGCTCGTCGGTCCTGCTCGTCGGTCCTGCTCGTCGGTCCTGCTCGTCGGTCCTGCTCGTCGGTCTTGCTCGCTAGTCCTGGTTCTCGCTGCTAGTCGAGGTAGCGGTAGAAGGACGCCCGCAGCAGCATCGCGTGGATGATGCGCGGAGCCGTCTCCGGTTCGAGGACGACGACCTCCAGGAGCCGGCCGGCACGGTCCACGCCGATCACCAGGACCCGGTAGGGGTCGTGCTCGTCCTGCGGAACGACACGCAGCGCGTGCCGGGCGGCGTGTCGGGCATCGTCCACACCGATGCCGTGCTTGCCGGCGCTGGGCGTGACCTCCACCTCGTGGACAGTACGTCGGATGCCACCAGGTAGACAAGCCATGTTGTCTGAAGTGGTCCGCGCCCTGACCTCGAGGCTTCGTCCCTGAACACCAGAACGGTCCTTACGGTGTCGATCGCTGGGCCGCTCCACAGCCCACAGACCAGCGCCCGTTGCGGGGCTCAAGGCAGCGGCACGACCCGCTCGGCGAGGTCCTCCAGCCCGGCTAGCCGCACGGTGGTGCTCGTGGGCGCCAACCCCGCCTGCGGCCAGGCGAAGCCCAGCTCCAGCACGCCGTCGTGCGGCAGCTCACCGATCCAGTACGAGGCGTCCAGCCCGTGCACGTGCGCCCCGCCGCGCCCGGTGCCCTCACCCTCCTCGTCGCCGGCGTGTAGGGGCCCGGTGGTGGCCAGCAGCCCGCTGCGGCCGTTGACGTGCGCGATCAGCTCGGGCGCGGAGTACGACAGCGCACCGTCCTCCTCGTTCTGCTGGCGTCCAGCGGAGCTGCGGAAGCGGCGCACCGTTCCGTACGACCAGCGCGCCAGGTCCCCGGCCCGTGCGACGTCGGCGCGCAGCACCAGCGGCAGGTGCAGCCCGTCGGGGTGGGCGAAGACGCAGCGCAGCGCGGCCGCGATGCCCTCGGCGCGGGCCAGCACGAGGGGTCCGTGGGCGATGACGCCCAGCTCGTGCGGGGAGCGGCGCGGCGCCCACAGCTGCTCACTCACCCGCGGAGCATGGCAGCCACAGCCCTGGCGACCCGCAGAGAACGTCCTTTATCTGCGGGTCCGGCGGCCGCTTGGACTCCCCGCTCACGTCGAGGAGCGCACAGCTCCTCCGAGCGCTGCTCGGGCGTCGGGCGCACCGGCGCCGTGCAGCACACTCGTCTCATGCCGCAGCGCGAGGAGTCGAGCACCGTGGCCTGGCTGCAGGAGAGCATCGACGCCGTCCTGGTCCCGCGCGGCTTCGCGCCCGGCTCGGCCGGCGCTTCCAATGGGCGGCGCCAGATCATCTGGTGCGCGGCTGCTGACGCCTTCGCGGCTCGCTTTCCCGCGCTGCCGGTCAGCCAGGAGCCGCCGGAGGGATGGGCCGGCATGTGCACCGACGTCGTCATCGACCTCGTCGATGTCGTCGACGAGGCCGCTGACGCCGAGGACGCCAGCGGCGACTGGCGCGTGACCGGCGTGAACGTGGAGGGCTATCCCCTGGACCGGTTGTTCGCCGGCCTCGGTCTGAGCGCCACCGCCGAGCGCGCCGGCGCCCTGATCGGCTCCAGCGCGCACGACAGCCTCGCCTGGCTGCCGCCGCTGTTGCTCGAGCTGCTGGAGGGGTCCACCCCGCAGCGTTGATCGCCCTGATGCCACTGGCGGGCGCACGGTCATCACGCTGAGCTGGACCTCGCGCAGAGCTGTGCGCGTGCGCGGGGCCCTCGCTCAAGCCGCTGGTGCTGCACCTCGCCGGCGCAGCGTGGCCACAGCGACCGCGGCCGCCATCGTCAGCCCCGCCACAGCACCCTGGGCGAACGGTGCGAAGAGCAGAGCGAGCACCGCGGTGGAGGACTGCGAGCTCAGCATGCTCCACAGCCCCCATACGGTCACGGCCACCAGCAGCAGGTCCCCGGCCAGCGCCACGGCCACCGCGCCGGGCCAGAAGCGGTGCACGCACACGCCCACGACCACCGCGGCGGCGAACGGCAGCAGCGCCCACCCGCACCAGACGAGCGTGAACAGCACCACCGCGACGTCCTCGCTCACCAGGTCCCAGCTCGTCAGGGACGCCACCACCACCAGCGTGAGCAGCGCCCCCACCACCGGCAGCCCCACCAGGGCCAGCACCACCGGCTCGCGCAGCGACGAGAGACGGCGAGGCCCGGGACGGCGGGACGAGGGACGGCCGGACGCGGTGCTCACCCGCCCACGCTGGCACCCCGCACCGCGTGCGCGGAACGCCTCGGCCCGCCGTCCGCCGGAAGGCGCATGCTCGTCGCGTTCAGCGACGCACCGATCGCGCACCGACCCGCACTGGCCTTGCAGCGAGCCGAAGCTCAGCGCTCCAGCCCATCCCCGCGCCCGGCACCGCGCGAGGGGTCGCTGACCGTTCGGCTGGTGCGCGCCCGCGCCGCCTTCGCATCCAGCGACGCTTCGACCGCTCGCGCGACGCCGGTCACCGCCCGGATCGCCGCCTCCGCCGTCTTCTCCGCGTTGCTCGGGTTGCCCTGGCGGCGCTGGTGCTCCACCGCTTCACGGTGCAGGTGGCGCATGAAGTCCACCTGCCGCTGCAGCCGGTCCCGCTCCACGATGCCCGCAGCCGTCTGCTGCCCGGCGCGCCGGCGCTGCGCCCACCACGCGTCATCCGCACCCACGCGGGCGGCGACCACCCCCGGCAGCGCCTGCAATCGTGCAGCAGCCTGCTGCACGATCGCCTCCCCCTGCGCCTGCTCGAGGCGCCGCTCGTGCCGCGCCTTCGACTCCAGCGCCCGCTTGGGCACCTGCACTGCCGGCGCCTGCTGCGGTGCCTCGAGCACGGGCGCGACCTTGCTCCACGACAGCGCACGGTCCAGCTGCGAGGCGCGAAACCACACCGCTTCGCCGGCTAGGTCGACGTGCCCGGGAAGCGCGAAGGAGTACCCGCTGATGCGCCCCGTCGCCGCGACGTTCGCGCGGTAACCGACGCCCGCGCGCTGAAGCGCCGCCTCGAAGCCCTCGCGCCCCGCCCCCGCCGCGGCGTCAACAGCTGCGCGCACCCGCTCGGCCAGCTGCACCCGCTCGGGCGCCGCCCCGGTGCGCTGCCCGCGCCGCCACTCCCCCGCGCTCAGCTGGTGATCCGCGGTGCGCTGGCTCTCCGTCGTCGAGGTGCGCGGTGCCACGGTCAGGCCGTACTCGCGCTCCAGCTGCGTGCACGCCGCCTGCGCGGCGCGGTAGTCCTGCCGCGCGTGCCAGATGCGCCCGTCGAAGCCCACCCGCGAGACGGCGAGGTGCACGTGGTCGGCGCCGTGGCGCACCACCACCCACGGCTGCGTGGCGCGCTGCTCCCACGCGATGTCCGCCTCCACCGCGTCGACGAAGCCCATCGCCTCGGCGAACAGCGCCGCCGCCTCCGCCCACTCCTCATCCGACAGGGTCCGGTCGCCCGGGGCGCAGCGCAGCGAGGCGTGCCAGATCGGGCGCGTGATCTCCGGCCTCCTACGGGCTGCGTCGGACAGGATCGACGCCCACGTGGTGCCGTCCCTACTGCCCTCCAGGCACACGTTGCCGCCGATGACCGCACCACCCGAGCGGCCGGCGTACACGTGCTCCTCGGCGTTGCCCGGCCCGTGCAGGTACGCGGCCAGGTCCCCCGCCCGCTCCCCCCGCGTGATCTTCGCGATCACTCCTGACCACCACCGTCGCCACCACGCGCACTGCTCGAGCCACCACGTGCACCGCCACTGGTCCAGCGGTTCACCGGCTGAGCACCCGGCGCATCCCCCGGCTGATGTGCTGACGGACCCGCCGGCGACTGCGGCGGCCGCGACGCCTGACGCGGCGCCTCCTGCAGCTCTTGCTCCCGCGCCGTTCCCGCCGCCGTTTCTGCCGCACGCCGTGGCACTTTTCGCCCCCTGGCCGGCCCCTTCGCCGGCCCATTCAGCCTCACCGGTGCCGCCGCCGCGCCCTTGACCGCACCACCTGCCGCACCACCTGCCGAGCTGCCACTGGTGTGCTCGCGCACCGCGGCCAGCACCGTGCGCACCTGCACCAGCGCCTTCCTCAGCTGCGCCAGCACCTGCTCATCCACCCCGTGCCCGCTCTTGGCGTGCACGTTCACCGCGCGCACCGCCTGGTTCAAGTTGCTGCCCATCCGCGGCAACTCCGAGCTCAGCACCGACGACATCGACAGCACCGCCAGCGCCGCCATGTCCACCTCACCTGCTTGACCTGGCCCACCCAGCTGACCTGACGTCTGCTCTGCACGCCTACGTCGACCAGCCCGCACACCAGGCCCACCGCCACGCCCATCGCTCTCGGCCAGCCGCGCGTTCACCTCATCGCGCACCCACGACCCCAACCGACCCCGACCCGCCGCCCGCGCCGCCGCCTCCCACGCCGCGTGCTCCTCCGGCGTCAGACGCACCGCCACCGTGCGCGTGCGCTCCCCCGCCATCTCGGCCTCCCTCGTGCGTGGTCCACGTGCGGTGCTCGTGCCGCGGTGCGTGCGGTGCGTGCGGTGCGGCCCGCGCTGCCGGTGCGCCGCCTCGAGCGGCACACCGCACAGCGGCTGTTTCCGGCGCGGTGCGCGCCGCTCCTGCCCTTGCTCGGCGCCCTGGCGCCGGGCCGTGCTGCGCGAACGAAGTGAGCCAGCACGTAGCGAGCCCCCAGGGCGAGCCCTGCCCGCGAGCGCAGCGAGCAGGCAGCGAGGGAGACCACCCGTGGAGCGCCAGCGTAACGGTGGTCATACCTCGCATCCCCACCACCTGAGTCTACCGGCGCGGGTCCTTCCCGGCGCGCCCCAGCGCGCCGGGGGCAGCCCGAAGGGCTGCAGCACGTGCGGCGCCCTGGCGCCGCACGCACGCTCCAGGAGGTGTTGGACGCCGCCCGGGAGTGCTCGACGCGCTCAGCGCGGCGGCACCTACGGGCGGCGTCCAACACCGGGCCACGACGCGCCACCCCGCACCACCGACCACCGTGGTGCACCCGGACCAGCGCAAGCCGGCAGCACACCCGCGACACCCTTGGAACTGCAGCAGCACACTGCCCACGTGGCACACCCGCACGATGCGCAGCTACCAGACGCGCAGCTGCGAGCAGCGCTGCAGCACGCCGCAGCCCACACCACCGCCCCCGACGACGACGCCCCGGCGCAGCAGTGGCACACGTGGATGGACCTGCAAGAAGCAGGCAGCACCCTGGCCGGCTGCGCCCACACGGTCCTGGCCGGCGGACAGCTGGACCGCCATGCTCTGGCCCAAGCCAGCCACCTGCTCGACGCTGCCCACGACGCAGACCAGTACCCGCACGAGAGCGCCGCGTGGCGACGGGTGCGCGACCTGCTGCAAGCGCGCTGAGCACCACCAGCCGCACCACCACCCCGATGCGCGGCGGCGCCAGCCGCAGCGACACCCACGGCAACGGAAGCAGGTGCTCCACGCGTGTGGCGCTACGAGCACACCTCCTGGCGCGTGCAGGTGCGCGCCCACCTGAGCACGCCGGGCCCACCGGTCCCGCCGGCCGGCCCCGCAGCAGCGCCACCGTCACCACTGCCGCTGCTGCAGGTGCAAGACATCACCGGAGCGTGGGTGACCGCCGAGCCGGGCGCGCAGCCGCTCGAGGTGCCGCTGCTGCCCGACGGCGTGGCGCTGCTCGCCGTCGAGCTGCTGCGGCCACCCAAGACCAGACCCCACACCGGCACCAGCGCCGGCAACCGCAGCGCATCGGCGCACCAGGCCACAATGCAAGACGCGAAAGAAGACGCCGGGACAGGCACCGGGACGGGTGTGGCGCACCCCTTCGTGCTGCGTCCGGTCCCGCAGCGCATCCAGGCCGGCCAGCTGATCGCCTACGCCCACGACGCCTCCGGCCGGGTCGCCACACGCATCCGCGAAGCCGACGTCGTGCACTTCGACCCCATGGGCGGCTCGCTGCCGCCACCGCGCCCCTTCGAGGGCTGGCGCCTCAGCCTGCTGCGCCCGGACACCGCCTCCTTCTCGCTGAGCGCGCCGGTCTGGTGGCGCACCCCCGGCAGCACCCTCCCCGCCAGCGGCTCGGGCAGCGCACCCCAAAGCAGGGCCGACGGCGCACCCGACGGTCAGCTCAGCATCGACGTGCACGTGCTGCCCCGGCACTCCTAAGAGGGCTCAGCACGCGTACCGCTGCCGATCGCGCGCCGCGGCAGCGGCACGCGTGTGCACGTCAACCGCTCGTGATGTCCTCCAGGTCCAGGCGGTACCAGCAGGCGCCGACGGCCACGTGCAGCTGGGCACCTCGTGCGCTGTAGCGCGCAGCAGGCACCGGTGAGCCGTCGGGCAGCACCAGCCGGCGGGGAGGGCCTGCCAGGCGCAGCCCCTCGGAGCTGAGCTGCAGCGGGGTGATGGCGTGACGCTCACCGTCGTAGCCGCCGACCATCGCGGCACGCGCGCCGTCGATCAGCAGCGCGTGCGCGCCGCTGAAGGGCACCTGGCCGTGATCGCGTGCACGCTGCCCCTCGACGCTGACGAGGTGGAAGCTGGCGTAGGCGCACATCCATGCCCTCTCACCATGGACGTTCAGGGCGGAGCAGTCGTCGACGGCTGGCAGCTCCGGCCCAGCGGGCAGCGGATGCAGCCACTGCGGTGAGAGGTCGGCGCCGAAGCGGACCAGGCCGTGGGTGCTCACGCCGCTCATGGCGAAGACGCCCTCGTCGAAGTACCCCGTCCACACCGCACCGGTGGGCGTGCTCAGCACGTGCTCGATGCCGTCACCGAGGTGGGCGCTACGCACCAGCTGCCCAGCCTCGTCGTAGACGGCGGCGTTGTGCTCACCGCGCCGGCAGCGGGCGCTGACCAGCAGCACCTGCCCGCCGGGTAGCGGCTGCACCGCGTTGCGGCGCGGCTGCGCAGGCAGCGGCGTGCTCTGCCCGGGGCGCCCGTCGGGGCTGTGGTAGCTGACCTCGGTGGCCTGGCCACCCTTGCGCTGCCACACGGCCAGCGCCTGACCGGCCGGGCCGAAGCCGACGCTCACCAGCTCGTGGTGCTCACCGTCGGCAGGAGCGAGGTCGGCGTGGTGGCGCAGTGGCAGCAGCGGGTAGGTCTGCACCCGCTGGGCGCGGACCGCGCGGCGCCGCTGCCACTCCTGCCGAAGCAGGTCCCGCTCCGGGTGCTCCACGCGGTCCGCGCGCCGGAGCTCCGCGAGCCCTTCGTGGTCGTCCTTGGCGATCCCCAGACGCTGGCGCTCCTGCTCCACGCGCCGCCGGCCCTCTGCAGCCGCACGCCGGGATCGCTCCTCCTCAGCAGACCTGCGCTGCGCGTGCTCCTCGAACCACTGCCGCCACCGCACGCCTTCCCACTGGCGCATCTCCTCTCGCCACGTCTCCCACACGACGTCATCGTGGCTGCTCCGCCGGGCGAGGAGGGGAGGCTGGTGGGGGTGAGTAGCCGCATGGTCGGCAGGAGGGCAGGCCAGGGGGCAGGGCAGCTCAGCGCCCGAGGAGCGCGCCTGTCTGTGGCGGGGTGCCGGCGGGGGAGGGATCACGAGCCGAGGACCCGCCAGAGCTGAACTACCTGAGTAGGCTTCCGGGTTCGGCCTACCCCAACATTGCTCGCCGGGCGTCGGCGTGTCCCACCCCAATGAACGTGATCTCGCTGGCACGGTGTGCGCCATGCCAGCAGCCCGCCCGGTGCGCACGGACGCGCAGGTGCCTGCCTGGGCGGACGCGCGGATGGACGCTCAGGCGTGGACCGAGGTGTGGTCCCCGCGCCGGCCGCTGGCCACCGACGACCTCGCCCGCGGCTGCTGGCGCCAGAGCCGGGAGCACGCCCTGGCGCGGCGCTACCTGGAGCACTCCCCCAAGGCGCTGCTGTCGATGCTGGTCATCGACGTCGACCACGACGACACCGTCCTGCGGGCCCTGACCCGTCCGATGACGCACCCGATGCCCTCCTGGATCGCGGAGTCGCCCACCGGGCGGGGTCACGTGGGCTGGGTGCTGAAGACGCCCGTGGTGCGCACGGATGCCGCTCGGATGGAGCCGATGCGCTTCGCGGCCAAGGTCGAGGAGGGTCTTCGCCGCTCCCTGGACGGCGACGTGGGCTACGCCGGGCTGCTGACGAAGAACCCGGTGCACGCGGACTGGGTGACCACCTGGGGCACCGGGCACCCCTACGAGCTGAGTGAGCTGGCCAAGGGCTTGGGTGAGCTGATGCCGCGCACCCTGCCGCGGCGGATGGTCGACGCCTCCGGCTTCAGCCGCAACTGCGCCCTGTTCAACCGGCTGCGCGTGTGGGCCTACCGCGCCCGGCGCCGCTACGAGGACCGCCTGGAGTGGGAGGAGGTCGTCGCCGCCTTCGCGACCAACGTCAACCCCGAGTTCGCCGTGCCGCTTCCGGCCGCGGAGGTGGCCCAGACCGCGCGCTCCGTTGCACGATGGGTCTGGCGCCGCTCCTTCGACGACGCCGGCTTCCGCGCGGTGCAGGCCAAGCGCGGCAGCAACGGCGGCAAGAAGGGCGGACGGGCCAACACGCCGGCGCAGCAAGAGCAGCGTCGGCGCAACGCACCGGCAGCGGGCCTCAAGGGCGCTGCGGCACGACGGAAGGTGACGGCAGCGCAGATGGCGAAGGACCTGCTGTGAGCGCCCAGCAACCGGGGCGCCGGAAGGTGACCGCCCGCGAGGCGGCCGAGAAGTACGGCGTCTCCCCGCGCACCGTGCGCCGCCTGGTGGCCGAGCCGCGCAGCGACTTCCTGAGCCGGGCGGCGGCACGGCGGGCACAGGCAGTGCAGCTGCGCCTGGACGGCGCCTCCTACGCGGAGATCGCCGAGGCGATGGGCTGCTCGACCGGCTCGGTGGGCAGCCTGCTGCACGACGCCCGGCGCCGCGGTGAGATGCCCGATCCCGGAGTGGACGAGGAGCAGCGCCAGGAGCAAGCCGCGTCCTGAGCGGGTGCTAGCGGCGCTTGCGCCCGGTGCTCTGGGAGTCGATCGGGCGGGCTGCGACAGCTGCGACGACCTCCTCGTGGCTCAGCTCGGCCAGCAAGCGCTCCAGCGCCAGGCGGACCACCGCGGACTTGCTCACGTCTAGGCGCGGTCGGCGGGTGGTGCCGGCGTACCGGATGGCTTCCAGGGCTGTGTCCGTGTCCTCGTCTAGGTAGACGGCCACCTTGCGCAGCTCGCCAGCCGTGGCGGGCTTGGCCGGCGGGCTCAACGCGGAGGCAGGCTCTGCCACATGTGCGGTGACAGGTGCAGCCGCAGGAGCAGCAGGCTCAGGCGTGGTCGTAGGCGGCGCGCCGGGCGTGGCGGACTCCTGCGAGAGGCCGGGGAACTGCTGCTGCCCTTCAGGGACCTCCGGGGCTCCCGTGCTCTCTTGTCCCCGTGCAGCGGCCGTGGGAGGCGCCGGAGGCGGCGCCGGGTGCTGCGGGGCCATCGTGCGCCGGCTCCTGAGGGGCGGGGGGCTCTTGCGCTTGGCCCGGCTGGCCAGGGCGTCCAGGCTGTCCAGGCCGTCGGTGGTGCTCACTTGGGGTACCTCTTCACCAGGTCGGCCAGGGAGTGCAGGGCGTCCACGACGGGCTGCAGGGCCTTGGCGGGGCGGTCCTCGGCGGTCATGGCCATGCGCTTGCGGCGCAGGCCCACGGCCGTGACGGCCGGGATGGGCGCGGCCACCCGCACCGGCGTGCCGGTCACCATCTCGCGCAGCTTCTTGCGGCTCTGCGCGTCAGGCACGCGCGGGACCATGTTGGGCAGCAGCACCAGCGGGTAGTCGGCCATCTCGCGGACCATGCCGGCGGTGGCCTCCAGCTCCTTCACGCGCAGCGGGACGGGGGCAACCACGACGTTGGAGACGGCGCAGGCGCCGTCGCTCCAGGCGCTCCAGCCCGGGTGGGTGTCCACCACGACCCACTCGCTGTCCCACTCCCCCGCCCAGCGCGTCAGCGCAGCCGCCACGTCCTCCGAGGACGGCTCCAGGTAAACCAGGTGCGGGTGCCCGGGCACCAGGTCCGGCTTGCCGTGCCCGCGCAGCGGCCTCGGTGTGCGGTCCTTCTCGAAGGCGTCCACCAGCGGGACCGCGGTGCGCTCCTCGTGCCGGTAGCCCCACATGCGAGAGGCGCTGCCCTCGTCCCACTCGAAGTCCACCAGCGGCGCGGCCAGCAGGTTCGCCAGCTCGTAGGCCACCGTCGTCTTGCCCACCCCACCCTTGCGGGAGTGGACCGTCACGATCTTCGCCACAGCGGCACCGTAGACAGGTCGACCTGTCGATGTGGGGATGCGGCGACGGTGTGTCGTACCGACAGAGCGATCTATCGATCCGTCGTTCTGTCGACACATCGACAGGTGGATTAGACCTCCGGTACGCACTGCCCGGCGCCGAGGGCGGCCAGACCGGTCAGGTCGCCGGCGGCGTAGTCGAGCACGGTGGAGGCCTCCGGGTACATCAGTTGGGCGGGGTCCTCGACGTGGGCCAGTCCCAGCAGGTGGCCCAGCTCGTGCTGAAAGACCGCGCGCACCACGTCGG